>JAJZIE010000007.1 GCA_021810725.1 Bacillota bacterium
CCGCCAGCTCTGGTGGGGTCACCGCATCCCGGCCTGGCACTGCTCGAACTGCGGCGAGATGGTGGTGGCGATGGAAGGGCCGGACGCCTGCCCGCACTGCGGCGGGGCTCTGCGCCAGGACGACGACGTGCTCGACACCTGGTTCTCCTCGGCGCTCTGGCCGTTCTCGACGCTCGGCTGGCCCGACCGCACGCCCGACCTCGACCGCTACTACCCGACCACGGCGCTCGTCACCGGCTACGACATCCTCTTCTTCTGGGTCGCGCGCATGGTGATGACGGGCATGCACTTCACGGGTGAGGTGCCGTTCCGCCACGTCGTCCTCCACGGTCTCGTGCGCGACGCCAAGGGGCGCAAGATGTCGAAGTCGCTCGGCAACGGCGTCGACCCGATGGAGATCATCCGCCAGCACGGCGCCGACGCCCTGCGCTTCGGCCTCCTCACCGGAACGACTCCCGGCCAGGACATCCGCATGAATCCCGAGCGCGTGCTCGAAGGCAGGAACTTCGCCAACAAGCTCTGGAACGCGGCGCGCTTCGTCCTGGCGCAGGAGCCGGATCCGGCGGCGGCGCCTGCCGACGACGACATCGACCGCTGGCTCCTCGCGCGCCGCGACGAGGCTGCCCAGGCCATGCAGGAGGCCTTCGAGCACTTCGAGCTCGGCGAGGCCGGTCGCATCGCCTACGAATTCGTCTGGGGCACCTACTGCGACTGGTACCTCGAGCTTGCGAAGCCGCGCCTCGCGGATCCCGGGCAGGCGCCGGGGGTGGGCAGGGTGCTGATCGACGTGCTGCGCGACGCGCTGCGCATGGTGCATCCCTTCCAGCCGTTCGTCACCGAGGCGATCTGGCGGGAACTGCCTGGTACCACCTCCCTGCTCGCCACAGACCGGTGGGTCCAGGCGGCGGGCGAGCGGGACCAGGGGGCGCTCGCCCGCGTCGACCGCTTCACCGAGGCGGTGCGGGTGGCCCGCAACCTGCGCTCGGAACTCGGCATCCGCCAGGGCCAGCAGGCGCCGATCGTGGTGCGTGCCGAGGATCCGGCCGAATCCCGCTGGCTTATCGAGCACAAGGGACTCTTCGACCGCCTGGCGCAGGCGGAACTGCGCGTCGCGAACCCGGAGGAGGCGGCGCCGCGCGGCGCGCTCTCGGGACGTCTCGCGGGGCTCGAAGTGTACCTGCCCGCGGCCGGGCTCGTCGATCCAGCGGCGGAGATCGCTCGGGTGCAGGAGGAACTTCGACAGCTCGCGGACGAGATCGAGCGCCAGGAGGGGCGTCTCGGCCGCCCGCACTTCCGTGAGCGGGCTCCGGAGGCGGTCGTGCGTCAGGAAGAGGAGCGCCTTCGCGACCTCGCGGACCGCAGGGCGCGTGCCGAGAGGCGGGCGCAGGCGCTCGGCGAGCTATGACGGAGGAGGAGGCCCTCGGCTACCTCTCGGCGGCGGGTCGGTTCGGCGAACTCGGCCTCGGGCGCACCGAGGCGCTCTTGGCCAATCTCGGCCATCCCGAGCGGGCGATGCGCTTCTACCACGTCGCGGGAACGAACGGCAAGGGATCGGTGACGGCGGCGCTCGCGCAGATGCTCGAGGCGTGCGGGCGCAAAGCCGGCCGCTTCATCTCGCCGCACCTCGAGCGGCCGCATGAGCGCATCGCCGTCTCGGGCCGGGACATCGACGCGGCCGGTCTCGTGGCGGCGACCGGGCAGGTGCGCCGGGCCGCGTCGCCTCTCGCCGACCCGCCGACCGAGTTCGAGCTCTGGACCGGCGTCGCCCTGATGCACTTCCTCGCCGCAGGTGTCACCGACGTCGCGTGGGAGACCGGCCTCGGCGGGCGCTACGACTCGACGAACGTGGTGCGCCCCGAGGTGTCGATCGTGAGCTCGATCGGCATGGACCACATGGACCGTCTGGGTGACACGCTCGCGAAGATCGCCTGGGAGAAGGCCGGCATCCTCAAACCGGGCGTGCCCGCGGTGGTGGGCGACCTGCCGGCCGAGGCCATGGACGTGATCGAGCGGACGGCCGCGGAACTCGAGGCTCCGCTCTGGCGGCTGGGCCGGGAGATCGCGATCGACCGCGTGACCGTGGGCGCCCTGGGCACCAGCTTCGACTACCGGGATCCCCTGGGGCCGGCCGGCACGCTGCGCTTCGGCCTGATCGGCGCCCACCAGGCCGCGAACGGCGCCCTCGCCTTCGCCGCCTTGCGCGCCTCGCTGGGCGATGCCGAGACCGCGCGGGCCCAGGGCGCCCTCAAGGACGTGCGCTGGCCTGGCCGCTTCGAGGTGGTGCGGGAGGAGCCGCCCCTCGTGCTCGACGGAGCCCACAATCCCCAGGGTACGCAAGCGCTCGCCGACACCTGGCGAGCGGTCTACGGCGAGCGGCGGCCCATCGCCGTATTCGGCTGTCTCGGCGATCGCGACGCGCGCGAGGTGACACGGCCGATGCTCGATCTCGTGGCCCAGTGGCACACCGCGGCGCCCGAGAGCCCGCGCAGGCTGCCGGCCGCGGAGGCGGCGGAGGTGGTGGGCGGCACGCCGCACGACAGCCCGCGCGAGGCCCTCGAGGCGGCCTTGCGGCAGGGCGAGGCGGAGGGAAGTCCCGTGCTCTGCTTCGGTTCGCTCTACTTGATCGGCGAGCTGCGCGGCATCCTGCGCCGCGAAGGCTTCATCCGTTCCTGACGCGTCACGAGGGGCCGGCGACGGTGATCCCGAGAGCGCCGCGCATCAGGTGGACCGCCGCGACATGCAGCGGCAGGCCCGGGATGGTCGGCATGTCCCGCATGCGCAGCACCGGCACGGCCGCGAGGTGCAGCACGGAGTTGTTGAGGTCTCGGGCCTTGAACGCCACGACCTGGCCGGCCTCGAGCAGCACGAGGTCTCCGTCGATGCGGTAACGCACGGGCAGGTCGAGGAACGTGACCTTGCCGCTCAGGGTGATGGCCTTGGGCGTGACGGAGATCGCGGGCGGGCTGCCGGAGGCGCCGGCGGGCAGGGCCTGCCGCATCGCCTCGGCGACCGCCTGGCGCAGGGCCTGCTGGTTCATGACGAGGTTCAGGCGGAAGCTGCCGCTCCTGAGCACCTTGACCTGACCCGCGACCAGGGCCCCGAGATCCACCTGGCCGTCCTGCCAGGCGAGGTCCGCGGACTGCAGGCGGTAGCCCTGGAAGTCCGAGGGGCCGATGCGCACGCGAAGATTCTGGAAGTCGCCTTGGGCCAACTGCCAGAAGTAGCCCTGCACCTGCACGGAAGCCGAGGTGCCGACGTTCTGCCGCACGGCGGACGCGATGGCCGCCTCGGCCTCATGCGGCACGTAGATTTGCAGGCCCACGGCGACGAGAAGGACGATCGTCAGGAGGACAAGGGGCGCTGCAAGGCGCCTGCGGCGCCTCCTGCGCGGTGTGCCGGTCAGGCGGTGGGCCCCCTTCGGCTTCATCTCGGTTGGCTCGCAGCGATCGTGGACATGGCAGCCGCACTTCTGCCCTGGGCTTGTCGGATCCTTCTCGCGTCGCGAGGCGCCTTGCGCCGCGCCGCGGAGGAATTCGCCGCCCGCGGCCGAAAGAAGTCGAATGCTCGGAGGAGGAGTGCAGATGCGCAACCGGCGCCACGGCAGCTGGCTCACGACCGCACTTGCGACCGTCCTGCTGCTGGTCATCGGCACCGTGCTCGGACGAGACCTCCAGCTGGGTCCGCTCAGCCAGCCGATCGGCTTTGCGCCGCTGCGGCTGGACCTCTACATCGTCAGCGTCGCGATCGGCGTCGCGACGAACGTCCTCGGCCTCATCGGGGCGCTCCTGGGCCTGATCCTCTTCCGCGTCGTCTGATGCCGCTCAAGGACCTGCCGGCCATCGACCGGCCACGCGAACGTCTGCTGCGCGAGGGACCGGCGGCGCTCGCGGACTACGAACTCCTGGCGATCGTGCTGGGAGCCGGCAGGCGCGGCGAGAGCGCCCTGGCGCTGGCCATGCGCCTCCTGGACCAGGACGGCCTCGATGGACTGAGGCGGCTCGGCGCCTCGGGTCTCAGGCGCGTTCGCGGCCTTGGACCGGCTCGGGCCGCCCAGGTGATGGCTGCGTTGGAACTCGGACGGCGCGCAGGTTCGCAGCCGAAGCGACTGAGACTTGACGAGCCGGAGCAGGTGTACGATTATCTGCGACGGCGCCTCGATCCGCATGTCGAGGAACTCCTCGCGCTGCTGCTCGACGGGAGACTCCGGCTGCTCGGCGAGGTGCGGGTGGCGCGGGGCGGCCGTGGCGGCATCGGCATGCTGCCGGCCGACATTCTCCGGCCGGCCGTGCAGGCCGGCGCGGCGGGCGTGCTCCTGGCGCACAACCATCCAAGTGGCGACCCAAGGCCTTCCAAAGCCGACGTCGAAACAACGAGGCAAATTCAGGAGGCCGCACAATTGCTCGGTGTTGAACTGGTTGACCATCTGGTTATCGGCGATAATAGCTTCGTGAGCCTGCGCTTGCAGGGACTATTGTCGTAGCAGGGAAAGGAGCCAGCGCGTTGCCGCTTACGGACGTCTTCTACCGCAGTTTCTCGCGGGACCTCGGCATCGACCTCGGTACCGCGAACACCCTGGTCTTCGTCCGGGGCAGGGGCATCGTCATCCAGGAGCCGTCCGTGGTGGCCATCGACCGGGACACCAAGGCCATCCTCGCCGTCGGCGCGGAGGCCAAGCAGATGATCGGGCGCACGCCTGGCAACATCATCGCCGTGCGGCCGATGAAGGATGGCGTCATCGCGGACTTCGAAGTGACGCAGTCCATGCTCAAGTACTTCATCGGCAGGGCGCAACCGCGCGCCAGCTGGTTCCACCCGCAGGTGGTCGTCGCCGTGCCGTCCGGCATCACCGGCGTCGAGCGCCGCGCGGTCAAGGAAGCGGCGCAGCAGGCGGGAGCCCGCGACCCGGTGACCATCGAGGAGCCTTACGCCGCGGCGATCGGCGCCGGTCTGCCCGTGGAGGAGCCGACCGGCAACATGGTCGTCGACATCGGCGGCGGCACGACCGAGGTGGCGATCATCAGCCTCGGCGGCATCGTCACATCGCGCTCGGTGCGCGTCGCCGGCGATGAGATGGACGAGTCGATCGTGAACTACGTGAAGCGCAACTACAACATGATGATCGGCGAGCGCACGGCCGAGGACGTCAAGATCCGGGTCGGCGCCGCGATCGAACCGGAGGACACGACGATCGAGGTGCGCGGCCGCGACCTCGTCACCGGTCTGCCGCGCACCCTGCGCCTGGGCGCCGACGAGGTGCAGCGGGCTCTCGCGGAGCCGCTCCAGTCGATCGTCGACGCGATCAAGCTGACGCTCGAGCGGACGCCGCCGGAGCTGGCGGCGGACATCATGGACCGCGGCATCGTGATGACGGGCGGCGGCGCGCTGCTGCGCAACTTCGACCGCCTGCTCATGCGCGAGACGGGCATGCCGGTCCACATCGGCGAAGACCCGCTCTTGTGCGTGGTGAAGGGAACGGGGCGCTGCCTCGACGACCGTGCCATCCTGGAGAAGATCAAGAAACTGCAACGCGAGGGTTGATCCGTGCCTCGTCGCGGCGTCCTGCGCCTTTATCTGGCGGCCGCCCTGGTCCTGGGGCTCGTCTTTCTCGAGAGCCTCACCGTCCACCCGCGCCTCTCGGTCTCCCGGGTGAGCGGCGTCGTCAACAGCGTCCTGCTGCCGCTCGAACTCGGCACCCACTCCGCCGTGCAGTGGGTGTCAGGCGCCGTTTACGCGGTGGGCGGCGCCTTTTCCGCCGAGCGGGAGAACACGGCGTTGCGGGTCGAGGTGTCGAGACTGCAGTCCCAGCTCGCGAGTCTGCAGGCGGTACAGGGGCAGAACAACCGCCTCACGAAGCTCCTGAAGTTCAGGCAGAAGAGCCTGAAGAAGTTCCATACGCTGACGGCACCCGTGGTGGGACGCTCGCCCGTCAACTGGCTCGATCAGATCGTGATCGCGGCCGGAGCCGGCCAGGGGGTCAAGTACGGCGATCCCGTCCTCTCCTACGGCGGCCTCGTCGGACGTGTGATCTCGGTGGGCGGGCAGAGTGCCACGGTCATGCTGCTGCCCGACCCGGAGAGCGCGATCGGCGCCATGGTCGCCCGCAGCGGCGACGCGGGGGTGCTGGACGGCAACGGCGAGGCGTCGACGCTCAAGATGCAGTTCTTCGCGGCCGGCGCCGACGTGCGTCGCGGGGATCTCATCGTCACCTCAGGTCTAGATGGTAACCTGCCGGCAGGCGTGCCGATCGGCCGCGTCACCTCGGTCGGGCAGGGCGACTTCGGACTTGTGCACGAGGCGGACGTGACGCCCCTCGCCAACCTCGACCGACTCGACACGGTTCTGGTGGTGCTGCAGTGACGTTCCAGAAGGCGATGGACGGGCCGTGGGGCCCGGCGGTCTTCATGCTGCTCGCCTTTCTCCTGAGGTCCACCGCCCTGCCGCCACTCGCGATCGACGGCGTCACGCCGGACCTCGTCCTGGCGGTCGTGGTGATGGCCGCATTGCGCCAGGGCGCCTGGCGGGGAGCCATCTTCGGGCTGTTTGGCGGGCTCCTGGAGGATGTCGTCACGGGGCGCCTGATCGGGATGCACGCCTTGGGACTGATGCTGGGCGGCGCGGCGGCGGGGCTCCTCCGGCGCCGTCTCTACCCCGATCCCTGGTTCGTGCCGCTGCTCGGCGTCTTCCTGGCGCTCCTCGTCCAGCAGATCGTCGTGGTCGCCACGTTCGCCCTGGCACATTTCGGCGTGCACGATTTCCCGCTCCTGGCGGCAATCGAATATATCTACACGGCACCCTTTGCGTATATCATTCGACCTGTCTTCTACCGTCCGGAGGCGCCTGCCTGACGCGCCGACATCCATCCATTCATCGGACCACTGCCGCGGGAGGCTTTTCACGATGCCACCACAATTTCGGGAGAAGCGTCTCGTCTTTCTCGCCATATTGTCGATCCTGCTGCTCGGACTCCTGGTCGCCCGCATGGGCTATCTCGAGTTCGTGCAGGGCACATCCCTGCGCAGCCTCGGCGTTGCGCTCCGGGTGCGCGTGATGCCGATCCAGGCGCCGCGCGGGCTGATCCTCTCGAGCGACGGCAAGCGCCTGGCGTCGAACATGCCGTCCTTTTCCGCCGAGTTCTTCGACCTCGGCCAGCCGCTGCCGCCCAAGGAACTCGCGCACCTGGCGTCGATCCTCCACCTGACGCCGAAAGCGATTCAGACCGTGGTCCAGGATTACAAGGGCCAGCCCTACATTCCGGTGACGATCAAGACGGACCTGACGCCGAAGCAGATCACGCTGCTCGACGAGCAGCGCCCCGACCTGCCCGGCGTCTTCGTGCAGGCGCAGCCCCTGCGCGTCTATCCCCTGAATGACGTCGGGGCCCACGTCATCGGCTACGTCCAGGGCGTCACGGCGCAGGAGCTCAAGGACTGGAAGGACCCGCGCCTCAACCAGAACTCGATCGTCGGCCAGAGCGGCCTCGAGTACCAGTACCAGAAGTACCTGCAGGGCACCGACGGCGGTGAGGAGGTCGAGGTCGACAGCTTCAACAAGCCTGTCAAGGTGCTGGGCACGAAGGCGCCGGTCCCGGGCGACAACCTGCACACGACCCTCTCGCTGTCGCTCGAGAAGGAGGCCTACCGCGCGCTCGTCGACGACATCCAGTGGCAGCAGGCCGTGCTGAAGCAGCCGGCCAGCGCCGGCGCCGTCGTCGTGATGAACGTGCGCACGGGGGCCGTCCTGGCGATGGCTTCCTACCCCTCCTTCAATCCGAACTGGTTCGCGCAGGGCATGACGAACGCCGAGGCCAAGCAGGTCTTCGACCCGACGACCGATCCGCTCCTGAACCGGGCCATTTCGGCCATGCAGCCGCCCGGCTCGACGTTCAAGATGGCGACCGCGGTCGCCGCCCTCGCGACCGGCGCCATCACGCCGTCCACCCTGATCCAGGGCCTGCCGCGCTACTGGTACCCGCCCTATCCCTGGAACTGGATCAAGGTCTACACGGGCTGGAACGACCTCGCGCAGGCGATCGGGCAGTCGAACGACGTCTTCTTCTACGAGACGGGCCGCCTCACGGGCATCGACGCCATCGCCAAGTGGGCCTCGATCCTCGGCTTCGGCAAGCCGACCGGCATCGATCTGCCGGGCGAACTCTCCGGCCTCATGCCGACCAAGGCGCTCTACACCAAGCAGAATGGCGCCTGGTACCCGGGCCTCGTCTACGATGTCGCGATCGGCCAGGGCGAGGACCTCGCCACCTTGATCCAACTCGTGGACTACGTCGGCGCGATCACCCAGGATGGCGTGCGCTACCAGCCGTATCTCGTGCAGTCGATCACGACACCGAAGGGCAAGACGGTCTATACGCACCAGCCGCAAGTGACGTCGCGCGTCAAGCTGCCCTTGGCCGACTGGCAGGCGATCCACAGCGGCATGGTCTGGGCTACGCAGCCCGGGCCGATTCCAGGCAATGGCGGCACGGCGGGGCCGTTCTTCCAGGGCTTCCCGATGCAGGCCGCGGGCAAGACCGGCACGGCGCAGGTGTCGGGCCAACCGATGATGACCTGGTTCGTGTCCTACGCTCCCGCCAAGAACCCGCAGATCGCCATCGCCGTGCAGGTGGCGGGCGGCGTCGAAGGCGCGTATGCCGCACCTGTGGCGCGCGACCTCTACGACGCCTACTTCCACCTCAAGGATCCAGGCAACATCCTCGCGCCGAACGGTTCGGCGACGAAGAGCGTGCCGGCTGGCGTCATTCGCGGCAACGACTAGGACTGTCTAAACGGGTCGTCCGATTTCTGCCGCGACATGGCAGGAAATGCGGCGGGGGCCCCCGAAACGGCAGGGGACCGGGGGTGAGCCACGTAGCGCACGCGTCAGCGGATGTGGGCCGCGAGGCCCTGCGGCAGGACGCTGCACTTTATGTCCGGCGCACATTGCGATCGGGCCAGAAGATCGCCCACCGCGGCGACGTCATCGTGCTCGGTGACGTGCACGCCGGAGCGGAGATCCAGGCCGCCGGCGATGTTCTCGTGTTCGGGCACTTGCGTGGCGTGGTGCACGCGGGGGCGGACGGGAGCGACGGCGCGATGGTCTGCGCATGGCGTCTGGAGCCGGTGCAGCTGCGCATCGGTCACGTCATCGCGCGGCCGCCTGACGCGCACGAGGATCAGCCGCAGGCACCGGAGATCGCCCGGGTCGAGCAGGGACAGGTCATCATCGAACGTGCCGTGAGACCGGAAGACGGGAGGATGGCTCGTGGGTGAGGTTATCGTCATCACTTCCGGGAAGGGCGGCGTAGGCAAGACGACGACGACGGCCAATCTGGGCGTTGCCCTTGCCCAGCTCGGCCTCAAGACGTGCCTGGTCGACGCCGACATCGGACTGCGCAACCTTGATGTGGTGCTTGGTCTCGAGAATCGCATCGTCTATGACCTGGTGGATGTCGTCGAAGGGTTCTGCCGCCTGCGGCAGGCCCTGATCCGCGACAAGCGCCTCGATGGCCTGAGCCTGCTGCCGGCCGCCCAGACCAAGGACAAGACCGCCGTGACGCCCGAGCAGATGCGCGCGGTGACGGAGGAGCTCCGCCAGGAGTTCGACTATGTCCTGGTCGACAGCCCCGCCGGCATCGAACAGGGCTTCAAGAACGCGATCGCGGGAGCGGATCGCGCCCTGATCGTGGCGACGCCCGAGGTGGCGTCGGTGCGCGACGCCGACCGCATCATCGGCCTCCTGGAAGCGGCCGAGATCCCGCCCGCCCGCCTGATCGTGAACCGGCTCAGGCCGGGCATGGTGCGCAAGGGCGACATGATGAGCGTCGACGACATCGTGGACATCCTCGCGATCGACCTGATCGGCGTCGTGCCCGAAGACGAGCAGATCGTCGTCACGACGAACCGCGGCGAGCCTGCGGCGCTCTCGCACGACTCGCGCGCAGGCGAGTCGTACCGCGCGATCGCGCGCCGCATCCGCGGCGATGAGGTGCCTTTCGCCGAGATGGACGAACCGGCAGGCTTCTTCGGCCGGCTGCGTCGCATCTTCGGACAGGCTTGAGGTGCGGCCATGTTGAATCTCTTCGGGCGCAACCAAAGCCGCGACGTGGCCAAGAACCGCCTGCGCAACGTGCTGGCGCACGACCGCGCGGACACGTCGCCCGAGTTCATGGAGCACCTGCGCAACGATGTCATGCGCATCGTCAGCGAATATGTCGAGGTCGGAGGACAGGGCGTCGACCTGCAACTCCAGTCGGTCGAGGACCATGTCGCTCTGGTCGCGAACATTCCCGTGAAACAACTGCGCCGCAGGGGCAGGCAGGGGAACAATTGACACCGCGGCGCCTGCTCAATTGCAGGCGCCGCAGTGCTAGAATGAGCGGGTGTCCCAGGTGCGCGACAAGGCACCATCGGTCGTGCCGGCGCGCATGTCGCGCTTTGCCGTCGCGCCGACGGACCAAGCGAAGGGAGGGAAGGTCTGGCCCGCGGAGCTTGGCGAGCCGTTCGGGCCGCCAGGGGCCGCCGTGCCAGGTGACGTGGTACAGCGACTGCTGCGCATCGACTTCGGCCTTCTCCTCGTCGTCGCCCTGATCTGTCTTGGGTCGCTGCTCACGATCGCGTCCGCGACGCACTCCCTGCAGGGCGTCTCCCCGACGTACTATCCGGAGCATCAGGTCATCTGGCTGATGCTGGGGACGCTCGTCATGGTGGCGGTGGCGTCGGTGGACTATCGCAACCTGCGTCCGTACGCCGTCTACGGCTACGCGCTGGGTCTCTTTCTGCTCGCCCTTGTCATCGTCCACGGCTCGAGCGCCCTGGGGGCCGTGCGCTGGATCAAGATTCCCGGCGTGCCGTTCCAGCTCCAGCCGTCGGAGTTCGCGAAGATCTTCCTCGTAGTCGGACTAGCCGACCTTCTCGCCGCCAAGAAGAGCCTGACGCGGTGGCGCGATCTCGTCTCGCCGATCGTCTTCACGGCGGTGCCGGCGGCGCTCGTCTTCAAGCAGCCGGACCTCGGCACGGCCCTCATCTTCGTCGCGATCCTGGTGGTCATGCTGTTCATGGCCGGAGCGCGCGTCTGGCACCTCCTCCTGCTCTTCGGCGGCGGCTTCGCCCTGATGGTTCTCTGGATCTATGCGCATATACGCTTCCATGTGCCGCTGCCCTTGATCCACTCCTACCAGCTCAACCGCCTGCTGATCTTTTTGAACCCGAACGCCGACCCCAACGGCTCCGGCTACAACATCATCCAGTCGCTGATCTCGCTCGGGTCGGGCGGCATGTACGGCCTCGGCATCCACTCGAACCAGGCCATCCTGAGCTTCCTGCCGGAAAGCTCGACCGACTTCATCTTCGCGGTCGTGGGCCTGGACTTCGGCTTCGTCGGGGCGGGCGTGCTGCTGCTTTTGTATCTCGTCTTCGTCTGGCGCGGCCTCAACGTGGTCAGCGACGTGCGCGACCAGTTCGGCATCCTGCTCGGCTCGGGCGTCCTCGCGATCATCGCGACGCAGGTGCTGATGAACGCCGGCATGGCCATGGCGGTGGTGCCCGTGGTAGGCGTGCCGCTGCCCTTCTTCAGCTATGGCGGATCCTCGGTGCTCGCCGACTTCATCGGTCTTGGCATCCTCCTCAGCCTGCGGCTGCATCCGGGGCAGCTCACCTTCCGCTCCTAGCTGCATGGCGGGACAGGCCGCAGCATAGGCTCTGCCGAGGTGGAAGCCGTGGGCAAGCTCTGGCTGCAGGTGGCCGTGGCCGCCGTGCTCGCAGGCCTCCTCGTGTGGGGCGAGCGCGGGGCCGGCGTGGCGGCGGGTTCGGTGCGCCATCTGGCGCGCACGTACATAAGCCAGCAGGTGAGCCTGCCGATCGCCGCGCAGAAGAAAGGCGGGTCCGCGTCGACGGCCGCCCAGGTCCCCCCGCAGTTCGCCTGGCCGCTCGTCGGAACGGTGCAGCGACACAAAGGCGGCGGCATCGAGATCCTGGCGCCTGGCGGCACGATCGTCAGGGCCGCGGCGAGCGGCACCGTCACGTCGGTGACCGCGTACGCCCCGGGACAGTCGGTCACGGTGCGGGGACAGGGCGTCACGATGAAGTACCTGCATCTCGGACCGTGCGACGTGCACCGCGGCGAGGCCGTGCGCCTCGGCCAGGTGCTCGGGGCGGTCAGCCACTTCGCGCCGGGCACAGCGTCGCATCTGACGCTCCAGGCTGAGCGGGGTGGCAAGCCGCTCGCCCTGCCGGACGCGCTGGGCGCGCCATGAGGTCGCCCCTGCCGCGTCCGCATCCGCTGCTCCTGATCCTGCTCGCGATCGGCGTGCTGCTCGGACAGGGCACGGCGCTCGTAGTCTACATCGGCACCCTGATCCTGCACGAATCGAGCCACGTCGCCGTCGCGCGCAGCCTCGGGCTGCGCGTCGGCCGCATCGATCTCTACCCCTTCGGCGGGCAGGCGGAGATCCCAGACCTCGAACTGGCGGGGCCGCTGGTCGAGGCCCTCGTCGCGATCGCGGGACCCCTCGCCAACCTGGTGGCGGTGGCGGCCGCCGCCCTGGTGATGCGCTACGGGCTCGCGGGCGCGGCGCGCGGCGATCTCCTTTTGGACGTCAACCTCGCGATGCTCGCGGTGAACCTGCTGCCGGCCTATCCGCTCGACGGCGGCAGGATCTTCCACGCCTTGCGCAGCCGGGCGATCGGCTGGACGCCCGCCGGCCGCGAGGCCCTGCTGCTCGGGCGGCTGATCGCGTTCGCGCTTGCGGCCCTGGGTGTCCTGGCCCAGCTCATGGGCTATCCGGGCTGGCAGGCGGTGCTGCTCGCGGTCGTCATTCTCTGGGCCCAGCGCGGCATCGAGCGGCGCTCGCCGTTGAGCCGCTGGGCACTCTGGCTGAGGGCGCTCGCGGCCCTCTCGCGCGGCGAGGTGCTGCCGCTGCAGGCGTTCGCCGCGGCCTCCGGCAGCGAGCTGCGCCAGGTGCTGCGTCGACTGTTTGGCGGGCGGGCGCATCGCGTCTATGTCTACGAAGGCGGACGGGTCGTCGGGGCGCTGGACGACCAGGCCCTCTACGAGGCGGCACAGGACGGCGACCTGCGCCGCACGGTGGGGGAGATCCTCAGCAGGGAGGCCTCGAAGGATAGCCGCAGCCGTCGCGGGTGATGATGAGGCCGAGGTGGTCCGATGGCCACGGCATGCGGTGGCTGCAACGGCACGGGCGTCTGCCCGCGCTGCCTCGGCCGTGGCGTCGAGGAGTTTCCCTGGCGCGACGCGACGCTCTGCGAGGCGTGCGGCGGCCAGGGCACCTGCAGGGACTGCGCCGGCAGCGGAGAGGCTCCGCTTGTCAAGCCGGATGGCCCTACCTATACTTGAACCAAACAAGTTTACTGCCGTAAGCCTTGATGGCCGGCAGGGTTTTGGGAGTGAAGACAAGCGGTGCGCCGCGAAATATTGGTGAACGTCGAGCCCCTCGAGACGCGTGCAGCGATCCTCGAGGATGGAGAGCTCGTCGAACTCATGGTGGAGCGTCCGATCCAGCAGCGGGCGGTGGGCAACATCTACAAGGGGCGCGTCGAGAACGTGCTCCCGGGCATGGAGGCCGCGTTTGTCGCCATCGGTCTCGAGAAGAACGCGTTTCTGCACGTCGGCGACGCGGGCGCCCTCTACGACGAGGACGACGGCATCGAGGAACAGAAGACCCGCAAGTTTGTGAACATCGACGATGTGGTGCGTCCCAAGCAGGAGATCATGGTGCAGGTCGTCAAGGAGGCGATCGGCACCAAGGGCGCGCGCGTGACGGGCAACATCAGCCTGCCTGGACGGTATGTCGTGCTGACGCCGACGAACGACTTCATCGGCGTGTCGCGCCGCATCTCCGACGACAAGGAGCGCAATCGGCTCAAGGCCTGGGCCGAGGCCGCCAAGCCGGAGGGCGCCGGGGTGATCGTCCGCACCGTCGCCGAGGGCAGGCCCGAGGCGGAGCTGCAGCAGGACATGGACTTCCTGACGCGGCTCTGGCAGCGCGTCCAGCGCCGCGCGCAGGTGATGACGGCGCCGGCCCTGCTGCACAAGGACCTCGGCCTGACGTTCCGCATCGTGCGGGACATGCTCACCGACGAGGTGCAGCACGTCTGGATCGACAACAAGGAGGAGTACGACCGGGTGGTCGAGCTCGCCGACACGATGTCGCCCGAGCTCAGAAAGCACATCCGGCTCTGGTCGACCGACCAGGCGAGCCTCTTCGACGCCTTCAACCTCGAACCGGAGATCGAGAACGCGATCCGGCGCAAGGTCTGGCTGCACTGCGGCGGCTACCTCGTGATCGACCAGACCGAAGCCTTGACCGTGATCGACGTCAACACCGGCAAGTTCGTCGGCAACCGCAACCTTCAGGAGACGGTCGTACGGACGAACCTCGAGGCGGCGGAGGAGATCGCCCGGCAGATCCGTCTTCGAGACCTCGCCGGCATCATCATTGTCGACTTCATCGACATGGACCGCCACGACGACCGCCAGAAGGTGCTGTCGACGCTCGAGGACATGGTCCGGCGCGACCGCACGAAGGTGCACGTGCTCGGCCTGACGCAGCTCGGTCTCGTCGAGATGACGCGCAAGAAGGTCGGGCATGGGCTCGAGGGCATGCTGCTCCGGACCTGCCCGGACTGCGAGGGGCGCGGCCGCGTGCTCTCGGAGGAGACCATGGCGCAGAAGGTGCGGCGCGAGGTCCGGTCGCTCCTGAGGCGCGAGAATCAGGAGGCCGTGCTGGTCGAGGTGAACCCCGCCGTCGCGGCGCTGCTCATCGGCACCGGTGGCGCGCACCTGCGCGAGTTCGAGAAGGAGATCGGCCGCACGGTCCACGTGCGTGGCGCCGAGGACCTGCGCATCGAGACGATGCGGGTGAAGGCGGTCGGGACGCGCGAGGAGATCGATCGGCTCGCCCGGCCGGTGCAGCCAGGCGAGGAGATCGAGATCCGCATCGAGGAGCCGCACCAGAGCAATCCGGACGACGGCATCGCGCGCGTCGAGGGCTACGTGATCGACGTGCAGGGCGGTGGCCACCTGGTGGGCGAGAAGGTCAAGGTGCATGTCACCGGGGCATTCCGCACCTTCGCCCGCGCCAAGCTCGTCGGCCAGCGCACGCGGCGCGCCGCGAAGGAGCCGGCGCCCAGCCGCGTTGACGCGTAACGCGATAGCCGGTAGAATACTCATGTTTGCATACCGCTCGCAGCCGGTTTGAAGTCGCCTTGGGCGCACCGGCGGCGGCGTGTCGGGAGGCAGAGCATGTACGCAGTTGTGGAGACCGGCGGCAAGCAGTACCGCATGGCGCCGGGCGAGGTCGTCCGCGTCGAGAAGATCGGCGCGCCGGGCGAGGAGATCGTGTTCGAGCAGGTGCTTCTCCTGGTGCGCGACGACGGCACGGTCGCGGTGGGGAGCCCGTTCGTGCAGGGCGCCAAGGTGCGCGGCAAGGTCGCGGTCCATGGCAAGGCACGCAAGATTCTTGTCTTCAAGTACAAGCCCAAGGTCAACTACCGCCGGCGCTACGGACACCGTCAGCCGTTCGCCGAAGTGCGGGTCGAAGCGATCGAGGGGTGATCCGGGCCGAGGTGGTCCGTCGCGGCGGGCGGATCGTCCGCCTGCACGTGCACGGTCACGCAGGCATCGCGCCCTACGGCCAGGATCTCGTGTGCGCCGCGGTGTCGGCTCTCGTGCAAACGGCCGCCCTGGGACTGGGCAGGCTGGACCCCCAGGCGGCGACCGCCAGGGTGCGCGATGGCGACGTGCTCTGGCAGGGCGCAAGCGGCGAGGCCGGTCAGGTGATCCTCGAGACGTGCCTTCTGGGCATCCAGGATATTTCTGAAAGCTACCCGGGGGCGATCGCCCTCAGCGTCAAGGAGGAGGAGAACACATGAACCTGCAGCTCTTCGCGCACAAGAAGGGCGGCGGCTCGTCCCGCAACGGCCGCGACTCGCAGCCCAAGCGACTCGGTGTGAAGGCGTTCGGCGGCCAGAGCGTGCGCGCCGGCACCATCATCGTCCGCCAGCGCGGCACGCGCGTGCGCCCCGGCGAGAACGTCGGCGTCGGTCGGGACCACACCCTCTACGCACTCACGGACGGGATCGTCGCCTTCGCGACGCGCGGCGACCGCTCCGAGGTGTCGGTGCAGCCCCTCTAGGATCATGCGACCAAATGCTCGGCGGTCGGCGCCCGCGCAAAGGGGGCGCTGACCGCCTTGGCCTATCAGGAGGATGCGGGCGGGCGGCGGGCGGCGCTGCGGGCGGTGCGCGCCGTGCGGCACCGCGTGGCCAATGCGCTGCAGGTGGCCTTCGGCTGGGCACAGCTAGGGGAAGGCGGAAAGTCGCAGGCGGTCCTGGAGCGCCTGGTGCGCGAGGAGGCCCTGCTGTCGGCCCTCGGCCGCGCGGGCGGCGCGGAGGAGCAGTATGCCCTCTGGCAAAGCCTCGCGGACGCGGAAGAGATGGGACAGCCGATCGCCTGGCAGGGCGATCCCGGGAGCGTGCGCGGGGATACGCTGGGCGATCTCCTGCCGAAACTCGGAGCGGCCCTTGGGGACCGGCGGACGGGCATCCTGCTCGTGACCTGCGCCGCCGAGGGCGTCACGGTGTCCTGGTCGGAGGAGGACCTCGATGTTCGTCGATGAGGTGCGCGTCTATCTCAAGGCGGGGGACGGAGGGAGCGGCGCCCTCTCGTTCCGGCGCGAGAAATATGTGCCGCATGGCGGGCCCGACGGCGGTGACGGCGGGCGCGGCGGTGACGTCATCCTGCGCGTGGCCGCGGGCGAGACGACCCTCAGCGCCTATCGCGGGCGCCACCACTACAGGGCCGGGTCCGGCGGCGGCGGCGCGGGCGCGAACCGCCACGGCAAGGATGGCGACGACCTCGTGCTCGAGGTGCCGCCGGGCACCGTGGTGCGGCGCGACGACGGCAGCGTCGTGCGCGACCTGCGCGTGGCGGGCGAAACGGTCATCGCGGCGCGCGGGGGCCGTGGCGGGCGCGGCAACGCGCGGTTCGCCACGGCGCGCGACCGCGCGCCGCGCCTAGCCGAGCGAGGCGAGCCGGGCGAGGAGGGCTGGTTCATCCTCGAACTGCGCCTCGTCGCCGACATCGGCCTGCTCGGCCTGCCGAACGCCGGCAAGTCCACCCTGCTGTCGCGCCTGACGAACGCGAGGCCCAAGGTGGGCGACTATCCCTTCACGACGATCCAGCCGGAACTCGGCATCCTCGAGCGAGACGGGAAGGGCCTGGTCCTCGCGGATCTCCCTGGCCTGATCGAGGGGGCGCACGCGGGGCGGGGGCTCGGTGACCTTTTCCTGCGGCACGCGAGCCGCTGTCGGGCGTTCCTGCACGTGCTCGACGCGAGCGACGAGGAGGCGTACGCAGGCTTCCTGGCCGTGCGCGAGGAAGTGCGGCTCTACGACCCCGAGATCGCGGAGCGCCCTTACGTCGTCGCGCTCAACAAGCTCGATCTGCCGACGGCGCGGGAGGCGGAAAACGCCTTGCGCTCGAACCTCGAGTCCCTGGGGAGTCAGGTCTACGCGATTTCCGCCGCCAGCGGACAGGGCCTCGCCGAACTCGCGGACGCCATCTGGCGCCTCGCGGCTTTGGCTCCCCAGCAGGAGCCGCTGCCTGCCGAGACGAAGGAGCGCCAGGATCCGACGGCGTTTCGTGTGGTGCCTGAAGGCGATGGCTTCCGGGTGGAGGGAGTCACCGTGGAACGGCGCGTCGCGATGACCGATCTCGACAGCGAGCGGGCCGTCAGAAGCCTGCAGCGCTATCTGCGGCGCAAGGGCGTCGAGGCTGCCCTGAAGCGCGCAGGAGCCACGACCGGGCAGAGCGTGCGCATCCGCGACCATGAATTTGAGTTCATCGAGGGTGATGACGCGTAGCGCGAGAGAAGACGCCTGCAACCTTCGCGGCGCAAGGGCGCAGGGCCATCGGCATCATGGGCGGCACGTTCGACCCGATCCACTTCGGCCACCTCGTCACGGCCGAGGCGTCGCGCGCCGCGTTCGGGCTCGAGCAGGTCATCTTCATCCCTTCGGGCAACCCGCCGCACAAGCAGGACCGCACGGTCACCCCCGCGGAGCACCGCTATCTGATGACCGTGCTGGCGACCTCCACGAACCCCTATTTCCGCGTCTCGCGCACCGAGATCGACCGGGTTGGTCCGTCCTACACCGTCGACACGATCGAGGAACTGCGCGGGGTGGTGGGGCCCGATACCCTGATCTACTTCATCACCGGCGCCGACGCGGTGATGGAACTGATGACCTGGAACCGGCCGCAGGACATCCTGGCGCAGTGCGAGCTGATCGCGGCGACGCGCCCAGGCTATCCGCCCGCCGACTTCCAGCGCCTCCGGCAGGCCATCCCGCAGGTTTCGGCGGCTCGCGTCCATACGATCGAGGTGCCGGCCTTGGCCATCTCGTCGAGCGACATCCGCCGGCGCGTCGAGAGCGGCGAGCCGATCAAGTACCTGGTGCCCGAGACGGTCGAGCAGTACATCCTCAAGAGCAGCCTGTACGAGCGCCCGCGCACCGCGGGCGGCCACGGACACGGCCGCCTCGCGGAGATGTGGCTGTAGAAGGTCCCGAGGGGGAGAGCAAGGATTGGCGGAGATCGACTGGCTCGAGAAGATGCAGAACACGTTGACGCCTGCGCGTGTCGCCCATAGCCTCGGTGTCGCCGAAACGGCCGCCGAACTCGCCGCCTACTACGACGAGGAGCCCGAGCGCGCGCGCCTCGCCGGCATCGTCCACGATCTGGCACGCGAGATGCGCCCCGCCGACATGCTAGCGGAGGCGTTGATGCGCAAACTTCCGATGGAGAGGATCGAGCGGCAGGCGCCGGTGCTCCTGCACGGCCCGATCGAAGCGTCGCGCCTCGCGGAGGACGGGCTGCACGACGCCGACATCCTGCAGGCGGTGCGGCTGCACACCACGGGCGCGCCCGGCATGGGGCGCCTGGCCCAGATCATCTTCGTCGCCGACGCGATCGAGCCGACGCGCGAGTACCCGGGCATCGAGGACCTGCGCGCCATCGCGAAGGACGGCCTGCGCGTCGCCGTCGCCACCTGCCTCAAGATGCAGCTCACCCACCTCGCTTCGCAGGGTCATCTCATCCACCCGCGGGCCGTGGCGACCTACAACAGCTTCATCTGATCCCTGGGGAGGTACGGTGCCATCGATAGAGAGGACAGCGCCACGCGCGCCCGCCTGGCCGCGGACGCCTGCCGCGACCGCAAGTGCCCCTACGTCGTTGTGCTGGATGTGCGCGGCCATACACCGTTCGTGGACTATTTCGTCATCTGCACGACCCAGAACAGGGTGCAGTCCGAGGCGGTCGTCGACGCCCTGCAGGATAAGCTCGGCAAGTTCCACCACCGCGAGGGGCGCGAAGGGGCCGACTGGATCCTTGTCGACTTCCGCGACATCGCGGTGCACGTGATGCTGCCGGACGCCCACCGCTTCTACGACCTCGAGCGCCTGTGGGGCGATGCCCCACGCCTGGCGGAGGTGTAGTCGCGCCGATGATCGGAGCCCGCTCCCGAAGCCCGGGGGCGGGCCATGATCGTCGGTGCCGGCATCCTTCAGACGGTGCCCGCCAAGGTGATCATGGCCCTGAAAGCCCGGAAGACCTCGCGGAACTCGCCGCTCTCGAAGCGCACCGCGTCCGGCGAGACGCGCTGCGAGCCCGGGCAGAGCGCGGCCACCTGCGCCTGGCCCGCGTGCATGAAGGTGGCGACGAGATCCGGCCGGGCAGGGGCGACCAGCGGAGGAACGTCGCGCAGGCGACAGGCCGCCTCCGCCGCGGCGCGTATCGCTTCGCGGGCGCGCCCGGCGCCGAGCGAGAGCGAGCCGAAGCGGCCGCGCGCCTCCTTGACGCGGGCGAAATGCACCTGCGGCGAGACGGCCAGCACTTCGCGCTCCAGAATGTCGTCGCCGGCCACGCAAGCGACCGGCACGCCGTAGGTGCCGGCGTAGTAGGCGTTCAGCTCGTACTCCCCGACCGGTGCGCCACAGAGCGTGACCTCGTGGATGACCGCGCTCGAGTAGGTGTGCGCGAGGGTACCGGCGGCGCCGGCCCTGGCGTGGTAGCCGGTGCAGACCATGACGTCGTAGGAGTCGTCCAGGCCCTCGACCATGCTCCAGGGCTTGGGAGCGCCGTGCAGGAGGTCTGCCCGCGGGTCCAGCATCTCGAGAATGAGATTGAGCATCTGGCCGTGGGAGTCGTTGACCGTGACCTGCGTCGCCCCGCCGGCGAAGGCGCCGTCGATCGCCGCGTTGACCTCCTGCGTCATCAGCCGGCAGGCCGCCTGGTAGCCCTCGGCGCCCGCCGCGGTCTGGGAGCGGCCGCTGACGCCGGCGGTGCCTTCGATGTCCGCGGAAATGTAGACCCGCATCTCGCCATCTCCTCGCGTCTTGCCCTGCAGCCGGAACATGGGACCGTTGGCGTCTTCGCCTTCCCGGGCCCGCCCTCCTTGCGGCGAGCGGGCGTTGCGCCCGGCATGGGTGAGAGGCACGATGGGAATCGGTCCAGCACGTCACGTCTGCGAAGGATGTGTTGCCATGCGCGCCTGGGTGCTCGAGAGGCCGTCCGCGGTGGGTCTGGAGGGGGCGAGCCAAGGGCCGCTCAGCCTGCGGGAGATCCCGCGGCCCGAACCGGGCCCGGGTGAGGTGCGGCTCAAGGTGGACGCCTGCGGCGTCTGCCACACCGACCTGCACACCGCGGAGGGCGACCTCGAACTGCCGCGTCTGCCCGTCGTGCCGGGACATCAGGTGATCGGCACGGTGGACGCCATCGGGCCGGGTGTCAGCGGCGTGGCGGTCGGGCAGCGCCTCGGCGCCTACTGGCTGCGCAAGGCGTGCGGCCACTGTCCCGCCTGCCTGCGCGGCGAGGAGAACCTCTGCGCGCAAGCCCAGTTCAATGGGCTGCACGGCGACGGCGGCTACGCGGAGTGGATGACGGTCCCGGCCGCGTACACCGTGGCGATCCCGTCGCGCATGGAGAGCCACGCTGCGGCGCCGCTGCTCTGCGCCGGTGTGATCGGCTACCGCTCGCTGCGCCTTGCGGACTTCCAGCCCGGCAGGACGGTTGCCCTCTTCGGCTTCGGCGCCTCGGCGCATCTTGTCCTGCAACTCGCGGTGCGCCAGGACGCAAAGGTCTTCGTTTTCACGCGCGGGGAGTCCCATAGGCGCCTCGCGCTGGAACTCGGCGCGGACTGGGCCGGCATGCCCGGCGACGAGGCACCAGAACCCGCCGATTGCGCCGTGACGTTCGCCCCCGCGGGGGTGGTGGTGCCGCAGGCCCTCAGGGCCGTTCGTCCCGGAGGGACGGTGGCGATCAACGCCGTACACATGACCGACATCCCGAGCATGCCGTACGGCCTGCTCTACGGCGAGCGCACGCTGCGCAGCGTCGCGAACCTGACGGCGCGGGACGCGCGCGAGTTCATCGCCCTCGCGGACCGCCTCGACATCCGCGCGGAGTTCACGAGGTATCCCTTCACCGCGGCCAACGAGGCCCTGCAGGACATGAAGGCCAGCCGTGTGGACGGCGCGGCGGTGCTCGATGTCGCCGGCGTCTGAACCTCGGAAGACCGCTTGAGCGTCGCCAGGCGCCGAGCGGTGGCGATCTACCCACCCGTAGCCGAGGTCTGGTTCGAATAGAACCTGTAAGGGGTCCGCTCGGGAAGCGACGGACGCCTTTGTCCGGAAGGCGGACGGTCGCCCGTCGCACAGGCCCGCAGGCGCGGCTTGGCCGCCGCCGGGGACCGGTGCATTCCCAGGGCAGGCGAGCGCAGCATCCAAGCCGCGAAGCGACAAACTGAACGAGGGTGGAACCGCCCGAAGGGGGGGAAGGCGGCTCTGGCCGCGTGCGCATGGACGTTTGGCACCTCATGGTCGGCCGGCCGCTCAAGAGCCGCGAGGCGCAGGCCGAGGAGATCGGCACGTCGGAAGGACTTGCCGCGCTGTCGCTGGACGCGCTCTCGTCGGTGGCCTATGGGCCCGAGGCGATCGCCCTCGTCCTCGTCACGGCGGGTGCGGCCGCTCTGCCCTATCTCGTGCCGATCTCTCTTGCGATCATCGGGCTCCTCCTGCTCCTGGTTCTGTCCTACAGCCAGGTGATCGAGGCGTATCCCCGGGGCGGCGGCGCCTACGCCGTGTCGAAGGACAACCTTGGTGTGCCCAGCAGCCATCTGGCCGCCGCGGCTCTGATCGTCGACTACATCCTGACGGTGGCCATCTCGATCGCCGCGGGCGTCAGCGCCCTGACATCGGCGTTCCCCTTGCTGCTGCCGTGGACATTGCCGCTCTGCCTGCTGCTCCTGGCCATCGTCACCTTCCTCAACCTTCGCGGCGTCGGCGAGAGCGCCCGGGCCTTCCTGCTGCCCACCATGCTGTTCATCGTCGGCCTCCTCGCGGTGCTGGCGTTCGGCCTCGTTCGCCAGGGCGCGGCGCCTGCGCACCTGTCGCTCGCCCGCGCGGCCGCGCCGGTCGGGACGGTCCTGCTGCTAAGGGCTTTCGCGGCCGGCTGCACCGCCCTCACCGGCGTCGAGGCGATCGCGAACGGTGTGCCGCTCTTCCGCCCTCCGCGCCAGCTGCGGGCGAAGCGCACGGAGTGGCTGCTCGGGGCCATCCTGGCCGCCATGCTGCTCGGCATCGCCGTGCTCGCGGTGCGCTTGGGCATCCGCCCAGGTATCCACGAGACCTTGCTCAGCCGGGTGATGGCGGCTGCCGTGGGTCGCGGCTGGGCGTACTACACCGTATCGCTCGCGACGACCGCGGTGCTCGGGCTTGCCGCGAACACTTCGTTCGGCGGGCTGCCGCTGCTCGCCAGCGTTCTGGCGCATGACCACTACATGCCCCACGTCTTCGCGATGCGCGGCGATCGCCTAGTGTTCGAGTCCGGGATCTGGGTTCTGGCCATCGCCGCCGCGGTGCTGCTCTTGGCCGTGCGGGGCGATCCGCAGGCCCTCGTGCCGATGTTCGCGATCGGCGTCTTCACAGGTTTCACGCTGTCGCAGACCGGCATGGTGGTGCACTGGTGGCGGGTGAGGCCGCAGGGCTGGATGCTGCGGGCGGGCCTAAACGCCGTCGGCGCCCTCGGCACCACCGTGGCCACGATCCTCTTCGTCGTGACGAAGTTCCTCGAAGGCGCGTGGGTCGTGGTGCTCGCCATCCCGCTCCTGATGGTGCTCTTCCGCATGGTGCGGCGGTACTACGCGCGCGTCGACGAAGTCTTGCGGCCAGGGAAGCAGCCGGGGCCGGTAAGAGCCAAACCGCGCCCCACCATCGTCGTTCCCATCGCGCCGCGACTGTCCGCCTTGACCCGGCGCGCCCTCGAGCACGCGCTCGCCTTCGGCGACGAGGTGATCGCGGTCGCCGTCTTCTTCGAGGAGGACGAGCAGGACCTGAAGGACCTGGAGGAGGCCTGGGAGCGGTGGGCGCCCAGGGTGCGGCTCGTGACGCTGCAGTCCCAGTACCACTCGGTGGTGCGACCGGTGGTGCGGTTCATCAATTCGCTCGAGCGGCAGAGAGGGGAGCGGCTCGTGGTGCTGGTGCCGGAAATGGTGCCGACCGGAAGGCTCACGGGCCTTCTGCACAATCGCCTAGGCAGCCTGCTGGCGGCGGCACTCAGGCGCCGCACGGACATCGTGATCGGCATGGTGCCGATGCACCTCGCCGAGGACGATGGGACGAGCGATTGAAACGCGACAAGAACGGGCAGGCGCCGCAAGCGAAGAGAGGTGCGTGCGCAAAAGGCGGCAGAGCAAGGGCAATCGGCAGGAAGATCGGCACTGAGGTTCGCGTGCCGCGCTTGACCGTCCGACCCGCATTCGAGTATAGTGACAGACGTGCCCGACACGCCGCACGCGCGCGTGGAGGCGGTTTTCGGGGCCGTAGCTCAGTTGGGAGAGCGCTTGAATGGCATTCAAGAGGTCAGGGGTTCGACTCCCCTCGGCTCCACCAAATTGAAAGCATGAGACCCGCTCGCGAAGCGGGTCTCATGCTTTGCTGGAGCGGATACGCCTCCGCGCCGACTGGAGGTCTCGCGGACCGCCACTTGCGGAGCTCCCGTCTCGCCCCTTGAGGTAGAAGGACGGCTTTTCGCCAGGACCCACGCCTCCCTTGACATGAGGCCCGTCGGCGACGACTTGTCGACGAGCGCGGCGTAGTGCCGTCCGAGGGCCATCAGCTGTTCGTGGTTGCCCTGCTCGATGATGCGCCCGCCATCCAGCACATAGATCTTGTCGGCATGGCGGACGGTGGAGAGCCGATGCGCGACCACCAGGGTGGTGCGGCCGCTGGCGATGCGAGACAGGCTCTCCTGCAGGGTCATCTCCGTGGCCGAGTCCAGGCTGGCCGTCGCCTCGTCCAGGATCAGGATCCTGGGCGCAAGCGCAAGCGCCCGCGCGAACGCGAGCAGTTGGCGCTGACCCAGGGACAGATTCGCGCCTTTGGCCTGGAGAATGCTCTGATACCCGCCCGGAAGCTGCCGGATGAACTCGTCGGCGCCGGCGGTGATTGCGGCTTCACGCACCGCTTCGTCGCTGACATCCGGTCGGAACAAACGGATGTTGTCCGCAACGGTTCCAGAGAACAGGTTGACCTCCTGCTGGACGATCGCCGTGAGTTGGTGCAGGTCCGCCTGCCGGAACGACCGGACATCGACGCCGTCAATCGAGATGCGGCCCTCCTGGATGTCGTAGAAGCGGGTCAGGAGTCCCATCAACGTGGTCTTGCCGGCACCGGTTTCCCCGACGAATCCGACAAAGGAGCGCGGCTCAACCGTGAAGGTGACGTCCTTCAGCACCGGCCGCTTCGGGTCGTAGCCGAACGTCACATGCTGGAACTCCACCCTGCCCTCCATGTCGACCGGGCCGGTCGCAGAAACGCGGTGAATCTCCACGGGCTGTGCGGGGTCTGCCACCTCCGGCTCTGTGAGCAGCACGCCGCCGATGCGCTCCGCGGAGATCAGCGCGGTCTGCAGCGAGTTCCAATTCTGTGTGAGCGAGTTGATCGGGTTGAAGAACTGCTGGACGTACGAGATGAAGGCGTAGAGCACACCGACTTCGATGGTGCGATGCAGCACAGCCTCTCCCCCGACCCACATCATCAGGGCGACAGAGAGGTTGCCAAGCGCGTTGAAGGTGCGGTTGAACATCACCGACCAGCGGTACTCGCTGATGTTGCCGCGCGTGTACTGCCGGTTCAGCTCGCTGTACCCTTCGAACTGCTTCTTCTGCTGCTGAAAGATCTGGGTGATGCGCATGCCGCCGAGGTTCTCCGCGGTGTAGCCGATCAGCCGGGAGTAGCGACTCCTCGTGTATCGGTAGTTCTCGCGCAGGCGCCTGCGGAAGAGGATCGAGATCAGGACGATCACCGGAATGACCACGAAGCTGAGGACGGCGATACGCCAGTTCAGCAGCAGCATGGCGCCCATGACGAAGAGCACGGTGGCCCCATCCTGGATCAGGCTGAGGAGGAAGCTCGTGAAGAACTGGCTGACCTGGTTCGTGTCGCTCGACACGTTGGTGATCAGCCGGCCCGTCTGATGGGTGTCGAAGAAGCGGACGGACAGCGATTCGATGTGGGTGAAGAGGTCGTTGCGGATGTCCCGCACGATGCGCTGGCCGATCCACTGCAACCTGCGGTTCTGCGTGAAGTTCGCGAACAGGCCAACGGCCGTGACACCCAGGTAGACGAGGCCGACCGTCAGGATGGACTGGAACTGCGGGTGTTGGACGATGAGGTCCTGGTCGATGACGATCTTGACGAGCCAGGGCTGCAGGACCTGCGTGAAGATGTAGACGAGCATCAGACCGACGATGACGAGGAACTCGCCGAGGTGCGGGCGCAGGTAGCCGACCAGACGCCGCATGGCGGTCGCGCTGTCGGTCAAGCGCACTTCCTTCGACTCTTCCGTCTCGTCGAGGCTAGGCATGGAGCGACGCACCACCCGTCTGGATCCGGTAGAGATCCCGGTACAGCCCCGGCTGCCGGATGAGATCCCTGTGGCTGCCGCGCTGCACGATGACGCCCTTGTCCAGCACGATGATCTGGTCGGCGTCGCGTACCGCCGAGAGGCGGTGGGCGGCGATGATCGTCGTCTTCTTCCCGCGCACCCTGCGCAGCATGTGAAGGATCTCGCTCTCGGTACCCGTGTCGACCGCCGACAGGCTGTCGTCCAGGATGAGCATCTTCGCCTCGCTCTTGATCAACGCCCGCGCGATGGCTGTTCGCTGCCGCTGCCCACCGGACAGCATGATGCCGCGTTCGCCGATCAGGGTGTCGATGCCCTCCGGCATCGCCTGGATCGTGTCCCAGATGCGCGACTGCGTGGCCGCCGCCTCGATGGCGTCCGGCACCACCTCGGGCTGGGAGAAGGCGATGTTGTTGCCGACCGACGTGGAGAAGAGGAACCCGTCCTGAGGGACATAGGCGATGAGGTGGCGGAGGTCCGAGAGCCGCATCTCGCGGATGTCCACTCCGTCGAACAGGACGGTGCCGGCCGGCGGATCGTAATCGCGCAGCAGGAGGTTCAGCAGGGTGGTCTTGCCGGCCCCGGTTCTCCCGACGATGCCCAGCGTCGTGCCGGCGGGCACGGCGAACGCCACATCCGCCAGCGCGGGGCGCTCCGCGCCCGGGTAGGCGAAGGTCAAGCCGCGCACCGTCAGTTCGCCATGCCAAGTCTCCCGCACCACGGGCGTCTCGGGATCCCTGATGTCCGGCTCGACCGCCAAGAGCGCCTGGATGCGGGCCACAGATGCGGACGCGTTCTGGAACAGGTTGATGACGATGCCGAACTGCATAAGCGGCCGCACCAGCATGCTGAGATACACCGTGAAGGCGACGAACCCCCCGAGCGAGATGCCGCCGTGGATGACCAGCCACCCGCCGTAGACGAGTCCGACCGTGAAGCCCACGCCGCTGAGCAGCGGAACAAGTGCCTGGAACAGCGTGTTCAGGCGGACGAGGCTCATCTGACGGTCGACGATCGTCTGGGTCCTCCGGGTGAAGCGCGACACCTCGACCGGCTCGTTCGAGACCGCCTTGACCACCCGGATCGCCTGAAAACTCTCTTCGGCCAAGGCGGACATGTCCGACAGGCTCTCCTGGACGAGGCGGGAGCGCAGGCGCACCTGCGGCCGGATCAGGGCGATCACGACCGGGATGAGCAGCAGCGGCAGCAGGCTCGACAGGGTAAGCCGGAGGTTGATCGTCTCGATGGTCATGAAGAGTGTGGCGAGGAGCAGGAATACCGCCTGGCTGATCTGGTTGACGCCCATCGAGAGCGCCTGTCGGACAGAGGTGACGTCATTCAGGGAGTGGTTCAGCAGGTCGCCGACGCTTCGTGTCTGGAAATAGCGTGAGCTCAGCGTTTCCCAGTGCGCGAAGAGCCTCTGCCGCGTCTCGAACTCCCAGGTGCGGCCCAAGTCGCCGATCCGCGTCTGCCCGATTCCGAAGAGCACCACGTAGCCCGCGGCCGCGGCGGCGAGCTCCAGCGCGTAAACCAGGATGACGTGACCGCCTGCGCCGCCGATCTTCAAACGGTCGATGAAACCGCCCAGGATGTAGGGAATGCGCACTTGGCAGAACTCGGCGAATGCCACCGCGAGCGTCGCCGCCAGGTAGCCCCATTTGCGTTGCAGGACAAACGGCCGGATCAGTTGGCTAGGACGCAAGATGTCACCTCGGAAGTATAAGGACCGAAGCGCGCCCAAGCGGCACGCCTTCGCTTAGCATAACGTTAACGACCTTCCCAAAGCGAGGCGGGCGGCACGGGTGGAGGAACGGGAAGGTCATCGGGTAGCCGACGTCGGACAAGATGAGAGCACCGCGTTTGCGGCGCTCTCATCTTGTGCGTTTGGAGCGTTTGGTGAAGTGG
>JAJZIE010000174.1 GCA_021810725.1 Bacillota bacterium
TGTCCCTTTGAGGTAGGGTACGTTCGTGATGACCAAATGGTAGTGGCCCCCGAGGATTTCGGCCGCTTTGGACATCCCTTGCGCCGCGACGCCCAGTTCGTGGCGCTCGTCGCTGGAGATCACCTCGTCTCGCTGCAAGGCGGTGTGGAGGAGAGGCTGCAACTGGCTGAATTCCGCTGACCAGAGTTCTCCCTTGGCCAGCATCCGGCCCGGATCGATGAGCGAGCCCAGTTCAGGGGCCTGCTGGAACAGGCTATACAGCCGGTCCATCGCCATGCTCACGCGCACATCATCCCCGGCCAGTTCCAGCCACTCACTCTTGGAGGCGCCGGGGGCCAGGCCCGTGCAGGCAATGTTCAGCTCGGGCAGGCGGACCACGTGCCCGGCCATCCGCCACGCGGCAAGCGCGAGGTTGAATGCGGCGATCTGTGTGCAGCGCGGATCCAACTCCAGGCCGAAGAGGTTCTCCTCCAGGACGGACTGGATCGCACGGTCGGAGTCGAGGCCCTCCTCCGCCTGCCGAAGGCGAACCAGCACCTGGAACGCGGCCACGAGAAAGTGGCCGCTCCCGCAACACGGATCCAGCACTCTGAGATCTCGGGCAGTGCCCGGCCACGCGGCAAACGTCCCGGCCGCGGGCGTCCAGGAAACCGCCTCTCGCGCCGTTCCTTCGCCGATGCCGTCCGCTGGCGTCCCGACGAACCGCAAGTAGTCGAAGGTGTAGTCGGGCAGAGCAACGGTGTCCCGTAGCTCCTGTTCTGAGCTGGCGGCGCTGGCCACCTCAGGGTGCTTTCCCAGCAGGTGCCCTGCGTGCCAGGCGCCGAGGGTGTTGTGTAGGAGGAAGAGCACCATGTAGTCGTCCGTGAAGAGCTGCGTCAGCGCCGGGAGCGTTCGCCCGCTCACCTTTTCCCCGCTCTTCACGCGGCTGTTCACGCGATCCTTCTCCGCCGACTGCCAAAACTGATAGGTCCAGCCCAACGCGTCGTCGGCCAAGAACACCTCTGGCGGCAGGTCAGCGAGCAGTTTCTCCAGCCCCTGCCGCGTCTCGGGCGGAAGTGTGACCTGTAAGACTGGATCGTCGCTCCGGAACACCTGGGGCAACATGCGCTGCGCGAAGCGACCGGCCAAGGCCCACGTGTCCTCGCCTCGGTCCCGCGCCAGGTCCTCGCACTCCGCCAGGGTGACAGGTACGCCAGAACTCGGCTCAACGAGTAAGCCGTTCTCGGCCAGGAAGCGGGCGAACAGCATGCGGTGCCAGTGTTCATACGCGGTTTCGTGCGTAAGGAGGTCAACGTGCTGAGTGCCGCGGAGCCGATCGCGCTGGTCGCCAACCTGCCGCCCGTGGGCGCGCAGACGTTGCCGCAGGGCGCGCTGCTCTGGTGTCATCGATGAATAGGGCTCATGCCGATCGACAGCGAGCATCTCTAAGGCCCTGTGGGCCCCTTCCTCTCCCACCGCACGGGCCTTCCCCACAGTGCGGTCGAGATGCTGGCGCTGTGCGTCACTCAGAATGTTCATGTGGGCCTCCCGCCGTCAACCGCCATGGACACGCGATCCCACGACACCCTGTTCATCCGATGATCACAGGACCATTCTGCAGGGCACCGATGAGCTTCTGCTCGTGCTCTGCCAACCATGCCTTGACGTCGGCTTCAGAGGACAACAGCGCCGGGCGCACGCCCAGCCGCTGTGTCTTTGGAGCCGACCTCCGGGCGGCTTCCGCCAGCGCCTCCCTTACCCTTTCGGAGACGGCCGCGACGGCGTCTGTACGGGCGGCCAACCCCTGCCGATCCAGTTCCTCCAAGAGGTCCTGGTCGGTGCCGATCGATGGCGCGGATGGTGTCGTGATACCGAACCGACGTAAGATCTCGGTCCTCACCGCTGGCGCGAGGCCGCGCCAGCAGGCGTCTTCCTCCAGTGTCAGCGTGCCGGCGGCGATGGCTTCACTCAGGGCCTGAAACCGCTCGGTCAGCGCGCGGCGTAGGTCTCCCGAAATCTTGGCGCGCAGGGGCGAGACGTGGTCCACGTCGTCAAGCAGACCGCGACTCCCCCGCAGCGCCTCCATCTCCCGCTCGGCGTCCTCGGCCGCCCGCAGCGTGGCGGCATGCGCCACCAAACGCGTCAGCATGGTCCAAGCCGGCACGCGCTGCAGTGCCCGCTGCTTGAGCGCGGACCACCCCTCGATGCACGCCTCCAGGTCCCCCTTCGCATCGAGGAGGGCCTGCAGTTGCTCGGTGCCGGTCAGGCGCTTGAGGCGATCGAGGGTCGTCGTGGCCGGGCAGGCCGGAAGCGGCGGATCACCCCCGGCGTCTCTCGCGAGGCCCTGAAGCGCAGCGAGAAAGTCGCTGGCCTTGAGCTCCTCCTCGCCACTCTTGGCGTCCACGCCCGCCTTGCGGTAGAGCCCTCTGAGCGCGATCCTGGCCTCTGCGCCCAGATGGAAGCGTTCTGGGCGAAACTCAGCGGCCTGGATCTGGGTCTGGTTGAGCTGCTCGGGCGGAACCGGCCGACCATTGATCATCGCGGTGAGCAGGCCGGCCCGCCGCAGCGCGACCAGCACCGCGTCGATCGCGTCCTGCGGCCAGCCGGTGGGGGCGGACTTGAGTTGGCGCCGCACATCCCCGCCGCGGGCGCCATTGCCGACCGCCGCGATGACCGCGCGCCCCACAGGATGGTCTTCTGCCGGCCCGTTCCACCCAACTACAGCGAGGGGACGGTCTGAGCCCTGGCGGGCGCGTTCCAGCGCGGCGGGCCAGTTCGCGTGGTCGCCCTCATGAAAGCGCGGGAAAAGCCGAGCCAGCGACGCCTCCGCGGCTTGCTGGACCCGCAAGGCGAGGGAGTCGCCCTGGACCTCCGTCCCGCCACCCTGGAGCACGGTGGCGGCTGCAAGCACGCGGGTGATGAGGTCGTCCCGCACCAAGGCGGCGTCCCGCAACCGACCCTCCATACTGGCGCGTGCATCCTTGCCTGGCCCCGAACCGGGTGACCCCTTGGCGTCCAGTACGCTTTGCGCGGCCTCCGCCTCGATGATGCGCGTACGTAGCGCGTCGTGCGCCTCGCGCGGGAGAAAGACGTGGACGACCGCATCCTCCGGTCCTCGCTGCCGCGCTTCGGCCTCCACGTCCTTCTGGGCCACTTCCCAGCCGTGCCGCACCCACACGACCACGTGATCGCCAGAAGGCAACGTCTCCGCGTTCGCACCCACATGCAGGGTGATGGACCGGCGCAGTTTCGCGGCTCCATGAGAGAGCCGGATATCGCCCACCGTTTTCTCTGCGGCCGCGTGCAGCAGCTGGTCGCGGCGGGCGGCCACGTCGCCTTCGCGCTGCTCCAGCGCGGTCACCTTCTCGCGGAAAGCGCGCTCCCACTCAGCGCCCTCTGCCGTCTGCAAGCGATATTCCTCGTCCAAACGCATCAGCGTGCCCGCGTCAGCGAGAGACTGCAGGGCAGCCTCGACCCTGCGCCGCAGGCTGGACGAGTCCGACCCGAGGTCCTCCACGAGTACATCGGCAAGCACCCTTGGGGTGGCGCGCACGCCACTGTCCACCGCTGCCTCACGGGGGAGCTTGCCAATGAGAAACACCAGCCCGCAAATCCGTTGCTTGAGCCGGCCATCCTCCGTCCCGTCGGAGAGCGACTGGATGCGCGTAGCGATCTCTCCGAGGAGGACGCCCGTGTTGACGAGGTCCGGCGCGATGGCTTCGTACAGGGCGTCGGCCGGGATGACAGCCCCCATTTCCCTCTCCGCCACGGCTTTGAGCGCGTCGTCGAGAATCCGCAACTGAGAGCGGAGCTGGCTCTGGGTCCCGGCAGCGTCGACCGCCCGGAAACACTCCTCCCATAGGCGGCGGCGTGTGGGCAGCAGCGGATAGTCCTCCACGATGAGGTTGCGGTCTTCAGCACGTGCGGCCAACCCGGTACCCTGCAGGTGTCTGGCGATTTCGCCGGCGCTCTGCTCGGCCATCCGCCGAACAGGGTCCACTCCGCTGGGCTTCTTGTGCAAGAGCACCCTGCGGGTCACCATCTCCACATCCGCGTCGGAGAGGTGGGTGCGGATCACGAAGCGGTCGCGGAGCCACTGCAAATCTGGGGTGTCCGTGAGGGCTGACTGACCGGAAGCGACGAGCATCACGCGGCTGTCTAGCTGCGTGTAGACGGCCTCCACAACTTCAGCCACGGTACTGGCCCGCTCGCGCGACCCGCCGATATACTGCTGGACCTCGTCCAAGACGAGCAGCGTCAAAGGCGGCGGCGAGCCGCCGAGGGCTCGGCGAGCCGTGTCGAGGAACTCTTGCGTCGTGATATCCGTTTGCCTGCGGGGGAACTGTTCACGGAGCACCTGACGCGCCTGCTTCTCATCCTGGGCGAAGTCGGGCTCACACGCCAGGACGGCCCGGGCGATGGGCCCGCTCACGTACAGGTTGTTCAGTTCGCGGTCCCAAGGACGGCCATCCGCCTCGACCGCCGTCCGCACCTGATCCAGGTACCCACGGTCGCGCAACCATAGGCAGAACTGGGCCTGGGGGTATCCCTCCGGGAGCCCGCAACCCCGCAGCAGAATGTCCAGGATGGCCAGACGGACCTGGGCCCCCGTGCCCGAGGGCATGGTTCCTGCCGCCGCGACGGGACCCCGACCGCTCCGCGCGACCTGTACGTCCAATTCACGCAGCCGAGCCGTGACCTCCTCGGGCAGGACGCGGACCAGCGACCGGGCGGTCGAGCCGTCGGGGAAGGCGGTGTTCACCCAAAGATGGCCCAGCATCTTCAGCAGGTGCGATTTGCCGCTACCGAAGAAGCCGCTAACCCACGCCGCGTTCTGCCGTGGTCGCTGCAGTTGTGTCAAGTAACTTTCGAGGATGCGTTGAATCGCGTCGGCGTACTGGCCGTCGCAGACAAATGTCGCGAGCTCATCCCGCAATTCCTGGACTGCGCGCGCATCTCCGAGCGGGGTGATGCGTGCCTGTCCGTTGTTGGCCAACGCGGTTGTTCGTGGGTCTCGGTCCAGAACCTCGAAGATTCTCATCTCGGTGTTCTACCTCCCGACCCCGTCGAGTGAGATGCCGAAGGCGAGGTAATTCCATCCGTCCCGAGCGTCGAGGAGTCGGTAGTTGTCACCATCCTTGCTTCCGGGAAAGAAGACAACCAAGCGCCCGCGGATATCTCCCTCGACCGCGCGCACCAAGTCGGAGACATGGCTGAAGCCATACAGGCTGGCGACTCCCGTGACGGCGATGACGGCATTGGCGTCGGCGGTGGGTTGACGGAGGAAGTCACGGAGAAGGGACGCGACGTGTTCGGTGAACTCTTGCTCCAGCTTCAGAGTCAGGTCGTCGGGCTCTTCAAAGTATGCCTCCCGGTAGTCATCGCTGGCCATCCAGCGCGCAAATGCGGCCGTGCAGTCAAACTCCATCCACGCATGACCCTGGCGCATCGTCGCCTGCTCAAACTCACCCTTGCGCGCGCGGAAGGAGCGTTCCAGTTCCTTGTCATAGACGACGACGATCACGCGCTGGGCACCAGCGACGGTGCGCTGCCATGGTGCGCCAATGTGCCGC
>JAJZIE010000175.1 GCA_021810725.1 Bacillota bacterium
GCCGCCGGCCAGTACGACCAGCGGGTCTCCGAGTCGGGCGTGCGCGAGTTTTCGGAACTCGCGCACAACATCAACCTGCTCGCGGCGTCCCTCGAGGACTCGAGGCGCGCCCGCGCCCTCGCGACAGCGAGCGTCAGCCACGAACTGCGCACGCCGGTGACTGCCCTGCGCGGCTACTGCGACGCGCTGCGCGACGGCGTGTTGCCCTGGTCCGACGAGGTGCTCGAGCGTATGGACCGCGCCGTCGCACGTCTTGAACGCATGGCCGCCGATCTGAGCGCCCTTTCGCAGGCCGAGGGCAACGCCCACGCGGACCTGCAGCCCCGGCGGATCGCCGCGCGGGACGTGGTGCTGGCTGCGGTCGAGACGGCCCGTCACGCGTTCACCGAGGCCGGAGTGTCGCTCGCGCTGGACGATGTCCCGGGCGACCTCGACGTCCTTGCCGACCCCGTCCGGCTCGGCGAGATCCTGGAGAACCTCCTCCTCAACAGCGCTCGCCATACGCCACGGGGGCGGACGGTGACCATCTCCGCGAGGGCCGCGGCCGCACGGGTCGAGTTTTGGGTGCGGGACGAAGGTAGCGGCATCCGCCCGGAAGACCTGCCGCACGTCACGGAGCCGTTCTTTCGAGGTGAGGGCCAGTCCGCCGGCCACGGCAGCCGGCCAGGCATGGGCCTTGGCCTCGCGATCGCGAGACGTCTCGCGGAGGCCATGGACGGCAGCCTCGCGCTGTGGAGCCCGGGGCCGGGGCTGGGCACCGAGGCCAGGGTGATCCTGCCGAGGGCCTGACCCTGACGAATTCTTGACGAAATTGTGCGAGCGCCTTGCGGATGCCCGATACGTTCTTCGCATCGTCGAGGTCCACGATGGTCCAAGAAAGGTGGGACTGCGACGATGATGTGGGGATATTGGGGCGGCGGTCCGGGAGGGTGGTTCGGCCCGCTCCTGATGCTCGTCTTCTGGGTGCTCGTCATCGGCGGCATCGTACTGGCCCTGCGCAGCTGGTGGCGTCAGCCCACACACCGCGGCCCATACGGCGACAGCGCGCTCGATATCCTGCGCGAGCGCTACGCCCGCGGCGAATTGAGCCGCGAGCAGTTCGAGGAGATGCGCCGCGACCTCACCTCGAAGTAGGGAGGCGCGAAGCAGCATGCATCTCGGCAAAGGGACACTCGCCGTCGGCGCCATCGCCGTCGGCGTCGCGGGACTGCTCTTCGGATCGGGCGTGGCCAGCCGGGCCGCTGGCCTTGGTCCATACCGCATGATGTCGTACCTCCTCGGCAGCACCCGGCGAAGCGCCACTCCGCTGGGCGGATGGGGGATGATGGGCGGCGCCGCGGGACCAACCGCGCCTGGGAGCGGCGCGTACCCGTCCGGCATGATGGGCGGCGGCTACGGCATGACGGGCGGCTACTTCGAGGGTGGGTCGTCGCCGTCGACATCGGGTTCTGGCGACCTGTCGCCGAGCACAGGAGCGGGCGCCGCGACAAAGCTGCCCGCCGGGGCGACCGTCGACCGCGGGCAGCGGGTCATCACCTTCAGGGGGTCCACGGTTCGCTTCGCGGCCGTGGCCGGGCCGCGTGGCGGCCCCGAACTCGGCTTCGAGATCGCTGGCATGATCAACCCTGAGGTCGTCGTGCCGCGCGGCGCGCGGATCACCGTGAAGGTCATCAACGAGGGCGGCGCCCCGCACGACTTCGCCGTCGCCTCGGCTGTGGGCGCCGCTCCCGCCTTCCAGGGCGCCGAGAGCGCCATGCTGGACCCCGCCGCCGGCGCCTCGCCGCCGTCGACCAACGTCACCTTCGTGGCCGCCTCGGCAGGCACCTACGTCTACGAATGCACCGTGCAGGGCCACGCGCAGGGTGGCATGCAGGGCGTCTTCAAGATCCAGCCCTGAGTCGGGCGGGGACTCAAGCTCCCTGCGGGTCGGCATTGGCCACAGGCACACCCCGTTGCGAGCCGCGCACTGCGCACTCGGCACGCACGCCCGTGAGCGACGCCAGCATTCCTTCCGTGGGCATGCGTCATGAACGAGGCACCAGCCGCGCGCCTAGACCGCGCGGCTGGTGCCATTGTCCCGGGCGGACGCCGGCTCTCGCGGGCCCGCGAGGAGGCCCTCTCAGCGCGTGAGCCAGTGCGGCAGTCCGGTCAAGGTTCCTCCGACCATGCCCGCCATGGTGTAGGTCATGAGCAGCATGGTCTCCGCGACGCCCGCGCCATGCACGAACAAGATCAGGCCGAGCGATGCGCCGACCAGCGCGCCGGCTGTCCCGCCGACCGTCGCTCCCATCACCATATCGGCGAGCTCCGCGCGGTTGGCTCGCTGGTAGCGGGGCCAGAGCATGAACGACCCAAGCATGATGGCGACGACGAGAAGAAAACCCCAGACGCTGCCTCCGGCGATGGCCAGCGTCACGACTGCACCCGCGAGCGAAGTCCAGAACGCGCGAAGGATGCCCGGCTTCACGTGGCGCACCTTCCTCCAGCGAACCATCCGTCCTCGCGCAATCCTATGAGCCGCTCGCGTCCCGTCGGACTCGGTCCAGCCGGTTGGCTGTGTCTTCCAGAAGGCGGCACATCATCGGTCCCGCCCGGCCATATCTCAACTTAGGACGCGCGCCTTCCCGGCCGACAGCGCGGTGGCGACCCGAGCCACGGTCCGTCGGCATGCGTCAGGTGGCAGAACATCCCTCGGCAAGGTGAGATCATGGCTCAGCGGCTTGTCGCGCCGCTTCCGGCCAGGCGGCAGATCGCGATCTCGGTTTACTGGTTCGCACTTTCCTTCCAGGGCTCGGCGCTCCTGACGATCGTGATCCCGGCGGCCCTGGACCGCCTGGCCTACGGCAGCCACACGCTCGTCCTCAGCCGGCTCGCCGTGCTCGGCGCCATCGTGGCGATGGTGCTGCCGCCGATCGCGGGCGCGTTCTCCGACGCCGTCAAAAGGCGCGGCGGACGGCGCCTGCCCATGCTGCTCTGGGGCACCGCGGTCAACGTCCTGGGGCTCCTCGCGATCAGCGCAGCGGGCAATCTCTACCTGCTGGCGGGCGGCTTTCTCATCATCGTGCTCGGCCAGAACCTGGCCACCGCGGCGTACCAGGCGGTGATCCCGGACATGGTGCCCGAGGGCCAGTGGGGCTCGGCATCCGGCTACATGGGCGTCTTCCGGCTGCTCGGCACGATCGGGGGTCTCGCGGTGGCTGGCCTCGCCTCGACGCACGCGGCCTATTACGCCATGGCCGCGACGACCGCGGCGGGTGCCCTCTACACGTCGACGGTGATGGTCGAGCGGGCCGACGCGGCCACCACCCTGCCCCACGCGACGGTGCGCAGCCGGCGGGACTTCCTGCTCGTCTTCTCCGCCCGCTTTGCGGTCATGCTCGGCCAGACGTTCCTCATGACGTTCGCCTTCTACTTCTTCCAGGACGTGCTGCACGCGGCGCGCCCCCAGGGTGTGACCGCGCTGTTCAGCGGTCTGGGCGTCCTTGGCGCCGTCCTCTCCTCGCTGGTGCTCGGTTTCGTCTCGGACCGCTCCGATCGCCCTGGCATCGTGTTCCTCGCAGGCATCCCGATGGCCGTCGCCGTCGGCGGGTTCGCTCTCCTGCTCGACCAGAAGCTCCTGCTCCTCTTCGCGCTGCTCTACGGCCTGGGTTACGGCGCCTACCTCTCGGTGGACTGGGCCTTGGCGCTCGACGCCATCCCAGACCTCAGCAACGTGGCCCGCGATCTCGGCGTCTGGGGCATCGCCTCGAACCTTCCCCTGGTCCTGGCGCCGGCGATCGGCGGCTGGGTCATCCTGCACTCCGCGAGCCCCGCCACGGGCTACCGGCTGCTCTTTCTGGTCTCCGCCGCCGTGACCCTCGCAGGCTCGCTGATCGTGCTCGGCGTGCGCTCGCGCCGCCGCGTCTCCTTCGCCGAAGGCGCCCTGCGCCTCGCGGCGGCCGTGGCCCTGCGCGCATACGTAAGCCTCAAGTTCCGCGTGCAGGTGATCGGCCGGCTGCCACGCCGGAGGGGTGCTACTCTTGTGGTCGCGAACCATGGCCATCCCCTGGAAGGAGCCCTGGTGCCGCAGATCCTGTACTGGTTCTCGCCCTTCGGCTCGCCGCTTTACTGCGCCGGCTCCGAGCGGATTTTCGAACCCGGATTCCTGGCGGACCGCGGCCCGCTGCCGGTCCGGCGCCTCCTGAAGGGTGTCGGCATCGGCAAGGTGGTCACCGCGCTCGGCGTGCGGCCAATCGACAACATGACACGCGAGCGGCCGTTCGTCAGCCTGGCCTACGAGCTGTACCGCCGACATGGCGACCTGCCCCTACGGGACGTCTTCACGGAAGAAGCCCTGCACAAATTCCTGCAGGAGCCCGGAAGCCCCGGAAATCCGCACCTGCGCGACGCGTGGCGCTCGCGCGTCCCGGCGTCGGCCCGGACGCTTCTCCCGTTCTCGGCGCTGAGGGAGCCATACAGGTCCGAGGCTCGGCGACATCTCCGGCCGCGCATAGAAGAGCAGCTGGCGGTACTCTCTGACCTACTTCGAACCGGCGGCACCTTGTACCTCACGCCGGAAGGCAGGATCAGCGAGAACGGCCGCATGTCGCGGCTGCGCCTGGCCTACGACGTCCTGAGACCGCTGGCGGAAGTGGTCTACATCGCCGCCGCGAGCTACGATCCGTTCCGGACGGGCCCGCTCCACATCACGCTCTGCATCGAGGCGCTCGACGAAGGGCTCAACGTGCGCACGGTGCTGCCGGCGAAGCGCCCCATCACCGCAAGCCAGCTCCTCGCGACGGCGCTGCTCCGGGCAAGATCGCCCGAGCCGCGCAAAGAGACCGAGCAGAGGGCAAGGAAACTCCTCGCGGCGCTTCCCCAAGGCGCGGTCCTCTGCCCGACGCTGCGGCAGGATCCTGACGCCGCGATCAAGAGCAGCCTCGATGCCATGCTGCGGGCGGGTCTTCTCACGGCGAGTGGAGAAGACCGACTTCACCTCGCGGCCCGACGCCTCGACTGGCGCTTCCCGCACGTTCCGGACATCGTCGCCCACCAGGCGGCGCAGTTCACCGAGACCGTGGAGGCGCTCCGCCGGCTCTCGGCTCCGAAGGTGCCCGCCGACCGGTAGCGGATCAGGTCGGGCCTCCGCCTGGGACTGCCGGATCACAGGATGCCGGCCAATTTCAGACCGACGAGTCCGCCCAGCAGCACGAGCGTCATGTAGCCGAGATAGTGGCTGAGGTGCCCTGTCTGCAGGCGCTGGACGACGCCGACGGCCCGCCGCGCGGCCCGCAGCAGCGGCTGGAACAGGTTGACGAGCAGCCGGTCCACGGCGTCGATCTCGACCTCCATCTGGTTGACCCGCTTCTCGTTGATCATCACGCCGCGCGCCGCCTCGGCGTCGAAGTGGCGCAGCGCGTAGACGGCCTGCGCGATCTGCGATTCGACCAGCCCCCCCATCTCCAGTACACGGGTGGAAATGGCGCTGATCT
>JAJZIE010000176.1 GCA_021810725.1 Bacillota bacterium
CACCGGCGTGCAATACGCCGCGCCAGACCTAGAACCGGCGCACACCCGTCGCCACTGAACCGAGGACCGGTAGCGGGCGAGGCCGTCCCGAGGCAGTCAAGGCTGCCGGGGGCGGCCTCCGCCTTTTTCGAACGGCGTGGGGACGGGACGCACCCGGCTGCGCGGACAAGATTCAGGGCTCCCCTCGCGGGGAGCCCCAGGCTCAGATCGCGTCAGTCGTCGCTGTCGCCCTCGTCGAGCAGTTCCTCCTCCTCGGCCGAGAGGCGCGCCATCGCGACAAGCTCGTCCTCGGGGTCGAGGCGCATCAGCTGCACCCCTTGCGAAGCCCGGCTGTAGCGCGGGAGCTCCGCGACGCTCAGGCGGATGATGATGCCCTGCGCGGAGACCAGCATCAGGTTGTCGTCGTCGTTCACCGAGCGCACCGCCGCGACATAACCGTTGCGGTGCGTCAGCGAGATCGCCCGTACGCCCTTGCCGCCGCGGCCGATGGCGCGGAACTGCTGGAACGCCGTGCGCTTGCCCATGCCGCGGTTTGTGGCCACCACGAGGTCCGATCCCTGGTCCGTGACCGCGGTGCCCACGACGTAGTCGTCCGGGCCGAGGCGGATGCCGCGCACACCCCTCGCCTGGCGGCCCATCGAGCGGACGTCCTGCTCGCTGAAGCGGATGGCCATGCCCTGGTGGGTGACCAGGACGACCTCCTCGTCGCCGGTGGTGTGGTGCACGCCGATCAGGGCGTCCTGGTCGTCGAGACCGATGGCGATCAGGCCGTTGGCGCGGATCGAGGCGTAGTCGTCGATCGGCGTCTTCTTGCCCGTGCCGAAGCGGGTGATCATGAAGAGGTAGCCCTCGTCCTGCTCGCCCGACAGGGTGATCGTCGCGGTGATCTGCTCGTCGCTCGCCAGGTTGACGAGGTTGACGGCGGCCGTGCCACGCGCCGTGCGGCCGGCCTCCGGCACCTCGTGGACCTTGACGCGGTAGACGCGGCCGCGGTCCGTGAAGAAGAGCAGCCAGTAGTGGGTGCGCGTCGCGAAGATGCGCTCCACGAAGTCCTCCGCCTTGGTGCCGGTGCCGGTGATGCCGCGGCCGCCGCGATGCTGGGCGCGGTAGACGTCGACCGGCTGGCGCTTGACGTAGCCCTGGTGCGTCAGGGTGACGACGCAGGGCTCGTCGGCGATCAGGTCCTCGTCCTGGAGGTCGCCCGTGGCCTGGACGATCTGCGTGCGGCGCTCGTCCGCGTACTTGCGCCTCATCTCGCCGAGCTCCTGCTTGATCACGCCGAGCAGCATCTCGTCCGAGGCGAGGAGCGCCCTCAGATACGAGATCGTCTTCTGGAGCTCCTCGAACTCCTCGTCGATCTTCGAGCGCTCGAGCTGCGTGAGGCGCTGCAGGCGCAGGTCCAGGATGGCCTGGGCCTGGCGCTCGGAGAGGCCGAAGCTCTCCATGAGGCCGTTCCTCGCCGTCTCGGCGTCGCGCGAAGCGCGGATGAGCGCGATCACCTGGTCGAGATGGTCGAGCGCGATGCGCAGGCCGAGCAGGATGTGGGCCCGCTCCTCCGCCTTGTTCAGTTCGTAGCGGGACCGCCGGGTGATCACCTCGCGCTGGTGGCGCAGGTAGACCTCGAGGATGTCCTTTAGCCGCAAAAGCCTCGGCTGCCCGTCGACGAGGGCCAGCATGATCGCGCCGAAGTTCTGCTGCAGCGCCGTGTGCTTGTAGAGCTGGTTCAGCAGCACCTTCGGGTTCTGATCCCGGCGCACCTCGATCGCGATGCGCATGCCGGTGCGGTCCGACTCGTCGCGCAGGTCCGTGATACCGTCGATCTTCTTGTCGCGGACGAGTTCCGCGATGCGCTCGATCAGGCGGGCCTTGTTCACCTGGTACGGCAGTTCCGTGACGATGATGCGCGAGCGGCCCTGGTGCACCTCGATCTCCGCCACGGCGCGCTGGATGATCGAGCCGCGGCCGGTCTCGTACATCTCGCGGATGCCCTGGTGTCCGAGGATCAGGGCCCCCGTCGGGAAGTCCGGGCCCTTGATGAAGTCCATGAGGTCCCGGTTGGTCGCGTCGGGGTGGTCGATGAGATGGATGACGCCGTCGATCGTCTCGCCGAGGTTGTGCGGCGGGATGTTGGTCGCCATGCCGACGGCGATGCCCGAGGATCCGTTGACGAGGAGGTTCGGGAAGCGCGCCGGCAGCACCACCGGCTCCTCGAACTCCTCGGAGAAGTTGGGGCGGAAGTCCACGGTCTCCTTGTCGAGATCCCGCAGGAGCTCCTGGGCGACGCGCGTGAGACGCACCTCGGTGTAGCGCGGGGCGGCCGGCGGGTCGCCGTCGACCGAGCCGAAGTTGCCGTGGCCGTCCACGAGCATCATGCGCATCGAGAAGTCCTGCGCCAAGCGGACCATCGCGTCGTACACGGCCATGTCGCCGTGGGGGTGGTAGCGTCCGAGCACATCGCCGACGACGCGCGCCGACTTCTTGTATGGCTTGTCCGGCGTGTTGCCGGCCTCGTCCATGGCGAACAGGATGCGCCGGTGCACGGGCTTCAGCCCGTCCCGGGCGTCAGGGAGTGCACGCTGGACGATGACGCTCATCGCATAGTCGATGTAGCTGCGCTGCATCTCCTGCGAGAGGTCGACCGGCAGAACGTTCCCGATGCTCTCCGACAATCAGGTCCCTCCACCGTGCATACGCAAAAAAATGGGGACACGCCCCAGACCGATCTTAGCATATCCTGTGCGTCCACGCAGTGTCCAGGCGGTTGGACCGCCGCGAGCCCCGGGACTAGAATGTAGGGCAGTCGGCGCGGGGGGAGGCCCCGGAAAGGAGAGGTTCATGGGCATGCAGCACGAGCATCCGCAGGGAACGTCCCATGAGCATGCTTCCGGGGAGCGCTTCCTGCGCGCAGCGTTCACGCTCGCCGTCCTGATCCTGCTGATCGAGGCGGTCGGCGGCTTCATCGCGCACAGTCTCGGTCTCCTGGGCGATGCGGGCCATGTCCTCACCGACGTCTTGGCGCTCGGCGCTTCGCTGTTCTCGGCACGTCTTGAGAGACGCCCCGCCACAGGGCGATGGAGCTACGGCTTCTCGCGCGCCGGCATCCTCGCGGCTCTCTTCAACGCCTCGACCCTGCTGCTCGTCTCGGGCGCCATCGTCGTCGAGGCGATCGGGCGCCTCATGCATCCCGTCGCCGTGCAGGGGACCATCGTGTGGGTGGTGGCCCTCCTGGGCATGCTCGGCAACCTCTACATCGGCCTCAGGCTGCAGGGCGGGCACCACCACGAGAGCCTCAACGTGCGCAGCGCCTGGCTGCACGTCATGACGGACGCCGCGGCATCCGCCACAGTGCTCCTGTCCGGCTTGGTCATCGCCCTCACAGGCTGGCGCGTGGCCGACCCGATCGCCTCGATCATCGTGTCGCTCCTGATCGTGCGCTTCGCCTGGGGCATCCTCCGCGAGACCGTCGCGATCCTGATGGAGGCGACGCCAGGCGATGTCGACCTCGATGCCCTGTGCAAGGCGATCGAAGCGGACACGGCGGTGCGCTCCTGCCATCACATGCACGTCTGGAGCATTGGCAGCGGCGAGCGTGCCCTGTCGGCGCACCTGGTGCTGGTCGACATGCCTCTGGCGGAGACGGGTACCGTCATCTCCCGCGCCTCGCAACTGCTCCAGGAGCGTTTCGGTATCGCCCACTGCACCCTCCAGGTGGAGAGCCAGGGCCGCCCCTGCGGCGATGGCCTCTGCACCTCCTAAGACGGTAACCGTACCGGAAGACGGAGATCCGATGTGCCGAGTGCCTGGCTCAGCATCCGCAAGAGGTGAAGGCATCGCAAGCCGCCGTCGCGAACTCGGTCGACGGCAAGTCCACCACGTGTATAGGGGGGCCCATGCAGCACACAGAGGCGCCGTTGGCTGAGTTGCGTGAACTATACAAAGCCGCCGAGGAGTTCCGAGACCTGTCGCCGTGGAGTTATATGGCCGACACCGATCTATTTGCCGTCGTCTGGCCCGAAAACGGCCGGACTGGTTACTGCTCCGTTTTCGGCGCCGGCGGCGAAATTTTTGGACTTGCGGTGTTCTTGGGAACGCGGGGTTTTCGCAGCTTCCAGCTGCAGGCGTCGAGCCAGGAGCTGGACTTTTCGCAGGTCGACGACACCGATTTGATGGAACGCCTTCCGTATGCGCTGATGGCGACCTTCGAAGACGAGTCTGACCTTGAGCCTCGGGACAAGGAGCAGATCACACGGCTCGGCCTCGACTACCATGGCACGAAGGCGTGGCCTCTGTTCCGTCTGCACGAACCCGGCTATGCGCCCTGGTACGTCGATCCTGAGGACGTCCCATTCCTCGCCTTCGTGCTGCGGGAGGCGCGATCTCTGGCAAGCCGCATCCGAGAAAACCCGAATCTGCTAGAGCCGAACGACGCGTCGCGGCCAATCTTCACGCGGCGCCAGGTGGACGGCGAAATGGTGGATGCGTGGACCGAAGAACCGTTCGAGGAGACGAGGCGATACCCGCTGCCGGACCTTGCGGCACTGAAAAACCGTATTCGCTTTCAAAAGCCAAGGCACACGACGGCTACGTGGGAGGTGGACTATTTCTACCTGCCGCGAATGCTGGTGCGGGAAGAATCCGGGCGCCCAGCATTTCCACGCGTCGTGATGTGCGTGGACAAGGCGACGGGACGGGTGCTCGATACCCACGCCGCCATCGGGGACGGTTTCTACCGCGAGGCGCCCGTGCGCGTGCTCGAGGCCATGCTGCGTCGTGGCGTACCAAGAAAGATCCTGGTCCAGCGCCTCGACGTCCTGGCAACGCTCGCACCGGTGGCTGAACTGGCAGGAGCCAAGCTGGGTGCGGTCGAGCAACTCGACCTGCTCGACGGCTTGAAGCGAGATCTCGTGGCCGACATCTCCGACCGGTACAGCCCGGAGGGATAGCGCCGCAGGGGACCACATCCGGACGATGTGGTCCCCTGCGCGCGTTCTTAGCCTAGATATCCAGATTGCGCACGAGCGTGGCGTTCTCCTGGATGAACTCCCTTCGGGGTTCAACCTTGTCGCCCATCAGGATCGTGAAGATCTGATCCGCCTCGATGGCGTCTTCGCTGCTCACCGACAGGATCGTGCGGGTTTCGGGATTCATGGTCGTCTCCCACAGCTGATCCGCGTTCATCTCTCCGAGGCCCTTGTAACGCTGCACTTCGATCTTGTCTCGGCCAATCTCGCCGAGATAGCGCTCGAGTTCGTCATCGTTGTAGAGGTACTTCTCCGTCTTGCCCTTCTTGACGAGATAGAGCGGTGGCTGGGCGATGTACACGTAGCCCTGCTCGATGAGCTGTGGCATGTAGCGGAAGAAGAATGTGAGCAGAAGCGTGCGAATGTGGCTGCCATCGACATCGGCATCGGTGTTGTGGCAGCAGACGCCGCCCATACCCGCAATGAAGTTCTCTTGACCCGCAACGGAG
>JAJZIE010000177.1 GCA_021810725.1 Bacillota bacterium
AGTGCCGCCGCGAGCAGCCAGGCGAGCTGCGGCGCCATCGGCCGGACGACGAGCCACACGAGGACGGCCGTCAGCAGGAGGACGATCGGCGGCGCCAAGGCCCGCAGGTAGAAGTCCTGCAGGCTGTCGATGTCGTGCACCGCACGGCTCAGGAGGTCCGCGCTGTGGAAGCGTGCCAGGACCTCGGGCGGCATGGCCTCGAGGCGCGCGTAGAACCAGACCCTGAGGTCCCTAAGCAGCCGGAAGGTTACGTCGTGCGACGCGAGGCGCTCCAGGTAGCGGAAGGACGAACGTCCGATGCTGAAAAACTGCACGCCGACGATCGGCACCATGAGCAGGAGGATCGTCGATGGCCGCAGCGCCGCACGGCTGATGAGGTAGGCCGACGTGCCGATCAGGCCCACCTGCGACGCCACGGCAAGAAAGGAAAGCAGGAGCGCGAGGAGAGCGAGTCCCAGATGTGGTCGCAGGAAACGCACGAGCCTCGCCATCTACCGCACCTCCGCGAGTGCGTAGTAGGAGCGCAGGAGGCTGCGATAGATCACGCCGTGGCGGCGAAGCTCCTCGGGGGTGCCTTCCTCCGCGACGCTGCCCGCGGCGAGCACGGCGATGCGGGAAGCCCGTTCCGCGGTGGAGAGCCGATGCGCCACGATTACGGCGCGGTACCCTCGCGCCAGGTCGGCGATGGCCGCCGAGACCGCAGCGTCGGACTCCGCGTCGAGCGACGCCGTCGGTTCGTCGAGCAGCAGGAGCGACGCCCCGCTGCAAAGCGCCCGCGCGAGGGCGATGCGCTGGCGCTCACCCTGGCTGAGGGCCGTCTGCCCGTCGCCCACCTGCGTCTGGTAGCCCTCCGGCAAACCGAGGATGAAGTCGTGGGCCCGCGCCACGCGGGCGGCGGATTCGATCTCCTGCCGCGATGCGCCCGGTCGCCCCAAGGCGATGTTGTCCGCGACGCTGCCCTCGAACAGGGTCGGCTGCTGGGGCACGTAGGCGATCTGACGCCGCCACCAGTCGAGGTCGAGCGAGCGCAGTGGCACGCCGTCCACGAGAATCTCGCCGCCATCCGGCACAGCGAACCCGAGCAGCAGGCGCAGGAGCGTCGACTTGCCGGCCCCGGATGGCCCGACCACCGCAAGTGTCTCGCCCGGGCGCCAGGCGAGATCGAGCCCAGCGAGCGCCGGCTTCGCGCTGCCGGGATAGCTGTAGGTGACGTGCTGCAGACGGATCTCGAGCGGTGTCCCTTGGGGCAGGCGCCGCGTGCCGCTCGCGCCGGCCGCGGCGGGTCCATCCAAGAGATCGAAGATGCGCTCCGCGGCGACCGCTCCCGCCAAGCCGGCGTGGAAGTCGCTGCCGAGGCCCCTCAGCGGCAGGTAGAACTCGGGAACGAGAATGAGGATCGCGAGGCCCGCCGCAAGGTGCAGCGTGCCGCCGAGCAGGCCGAAGCTGATCGCGACGGCGACGAGGCCCGTGGAGAGCGAGGCGAGCAGCTCGAGGGCGAATGCGGACAGGAACGCGATCTTGAGGGTGTCGAGCGTCGCGCAGCGATGGGCCTCGCTGACCTGGCGGATGATCTCCACCTGACGTCGGCTGCGGCCGAAGAGCTGCAGCGTGCGCATGCCGCGCACCACGTCGAGAAAGTGTCCCGAAAGCATCTGCAGCAGCCGCCACTGCCGTTTCGTGCGCTGCTCGGCCGCTCGGCCGAGCAGGATCATGAAGTAGGGCAGAAGGCCCGCCGTCACGGCGAGGATCGCACCGGCCAGGAGATTCTGCAGGAGGACGGCCACGAGCACGGTCAGGGGAATGAGTGCCGCAAGAGCGGTCTGAGGCAGATAGTGCGCGAGGTAGGGGTCGAGCCCCTCGACGCCGTCGAGAGACGTCGCGATCAGCTCGCCCGTGCGCTCACCGCTCACCCCGACCGGTCCCAAGGCGAGGACGCGTGCGAAGAGGCGGCTGCGCAGATCTTCGCGCACCCGTGCCGAGAAGCCGTCCGCGGCCAGTTGGCGCAGGTAGGTGAACCCGGCGCGCAGCACCGCGATGGTGCCGAGCGCGACCAGGGGCCTCCCGAGCTCGGCTAGCCCCTTGCCGCCGAGGAAGGCTCCGGCGACGATGTTCGCCGTCGTCACCGCCTGGGCGACCACCAGGAGACCGCCGACGATCGCGAGCGCGATCGTGGCCGCGAGGAGCGTCCTGCCGGACACCGCCTCGCGGAGGATCCGCTTCACCACCGTGGCCCCCCCTTTCCGACCCCGCAGCTCAGTAGTGCATGACCTGCTTGATCGACGTGCGCCTGCGGAAGATCCAGTACGTCCAGGCGAGATACGCGAGCACGATCGGCAGCGCGGTGAAGGCCACGATGGTCATCACGTGGAGGCTGTACGGATTCGACGACGCGTTATAGACCGTGAGGTCCCACTTCGGGTTGAGGCTCGAGACCATGACGCGCGGGAAGAGCGTCAGGAAGACCGAGGCCACCACAAGAAGGATGGCGACGCCGGTCGAGATGAAGGACCAGCCCTCGCGGCGACGGTCGAGGAAGAGGCGGGTGGCCACCAGGCTGAGCCCGGCCAGGATGGCTACGATCCCCGGCAGCATGCCTACGCCGGGCTTGTCGAACATGTCCGTGCGCACAGCGCTGTAGGCGACGAACAGGATGGCCATGCCCGCGGCGGCCCAGCCGACCTTGTAGGAGGCGCGGCGGGCCCGCTCGCGGATCTCGTCCTCGCTCTTCATCGTGAGGTAGACGGCTCCGTGCAGCGTGAAGACGAGTAGCGTCGCGAGACCGCCGACCAGGGCGTACGGGTTCAGGAGGTTGAAGAAGCCGCCGACGTAGTTCATGTGGGCGTCGATCGGCACACCCTCGACGATGTTGGCGATCGCGACGCCCCAGAGCAGCGCCGGCACGAGGCTGCCGAAGAAGATCAGCCAGTCGAACATGCCGCGCCAGCGCGGCCGCTCGTCCTTGCTGCGGAACTCGAAGGCGACACCGCGCGCGATCAGGCCGACGAGCATGACGAAGAGCGCCAGGTAGAAGCCGCTGAACATGGTGGCGTACCACTGCGGGAATGCGGCGAAGATGGCGCCGCCCGCCGTCAGGAGCCACACCTCGTTCGCATCCCACACGGGACCGATGGTCTGGATCACTGCGCGGCGCTCGACGTCGGTCTTGCCGATGAACGGCAGCAGGATGCCGACGCCATAGTCGAAGCCCTCAAGGAAGAAGTAGCCGATGAACAGCACGCAGATCAGGATGAACCAAAGCGTGTTGAGATCCATGTACACCCTCCTAGGCCGCTACAGCACGGCCGCGGTCTCGAGCGGAACCTCAGGCGAAGGCTCATGGTTCTCGGGTCCCGCCTTCGCGTAGCGGACCATCAGATAGACGTCGGCCGCGGCGATCAGTCCGAAGATCACGGTGAACCCGATCAGCGTCGTCGCCACCTCGCCGGTCGAGACGGTGTTGGACACGCCTTGCATGGTCTTCTGCAGACCGTAGACGACCCACGGCTGACGGCCGATCTCCGTCATGATCCAGCCGAACGTGTTGGCCACGTACGGTAGGCCGAGCGCCGGCAGGAGCAGAGCGAGGTAGCGCCGGCGACCCTCGAGCGCCCGCCGTCTCGCCATCAGGTAGATGCCGTACCAGGCGAGCAGGATCATCAGGCCGCCCGCGAGCACCATGATGCGGAAGCTCCAGAAGATGACGGCCACCGGCGGCAGGTAGTTGCCAGGCCCGTACTTCTGGACGTCCTGCTTCTGCAGCTGATCGATGCCGAGGAAGTGGTTCGTGCCCGAGAGGAAACCGAGCACCCCTGGGATCTGGAGAGCGAAGGTGTTCTTGCCGGCGGCCTGGTCGATGCCGGCGACGACGGTCCATGGCGCCGAGCCGTTCTGGGTGTTCCAGACCGCCTCGGCGGCCGCCATCTTCATCGGTTGCGCCCGTACCACGTGCTTCGCCTGCGCGTCGCCGTTCAGGGCGATGAGGAGGCTCGCGATCGCCCCGATGGTCAAGGCGATCTTCATCGAGGAACGGAACATCTCGACGTTGCGGCGGCGCAGCAGGAAATAGGCGCTGATACCGGCCACGAAGAACGCCGCGGTGGTGAACGCCGCGAGCAGCACGTGCGGGAACTCAACCCAGAGCTGCGGGTTGCCGAGCAACGCGCCGAAGCTCGTCATCTCCGCGCGGCCGTGGACGATGGCGTAACCGGTCGGCTCCTGCATGAACGAGTTGGCCGTCAGGATCCAGAAGGCCGAGACCGACGTGCCGAACGCTACGAGCCACATCGCCAGGGCGTGCGCCGCCGGCCGCAGGCGGTCCCAGCCGAAGATCCACACGCCGATGAAGGTCGACTCGAGGAAGAACGCCAGGAGAGCCTCGATGGCGAGTGGCGCCCCGAAGACGTCGCCGACGAAGCGCGAGTAGCTCGACCAGTTCATGCCAAACTGGAACTCCTGGATGATGCCCGTCACGACGCCGACGGCGAAGTTGATCAGAAAGAGTCGGCCCCAGTACTGGGCCATCGTCTTGAAGGCCGGGTTCTTGGTGCGGACGTAGATCGTCTCCATGATGGCGACCGTGAGGGCGAGGCCGATGGTGAGCGGCACGAACAGAAAGTGGTAGATCGTGGTGACCGCGAACTGGAGGCGTGCCAGGGCTAGTGCGTCCACAAAGCTGTCCTCCCTGCTCGGATATGAGCAGGCTAGGGTTACTTTGCGGCGATCTCGGCATCCTCTCGCCAATGGGACCATCTTGATTGGCCCCAATGGCTTGTAGGGTTTTTGCCTCCGCTTCCACTTTCTTTCATCTCCTGGACACAAGGACGCTGCGCATGCGAAACTGTTCACAGCAGTGGTCGGCGGCCATCGGCCGCGGGCCGCAACTCAATCTCGCGTTGCGGGGCGTGCGCATGCTGGAAAGCCTGTACGAGCAGCTTTCGGTATCGTGGCAGCCAGTGATGGACCTCAGGCTCGGTACGCCCTGGGGATATGAAGCGGTCGTCAGCGGCCCGTCGGACACGGCGTACGCCACTGCCGACTCCCTGCTTGAACTGGCTCGCCGGGAGGGCCAGGACCGGGACTACGAATGGCACCTGCTCCACGCGAGCCTTGAGGCGGCCGCCCGCGAGCTGCCGAAGGACACCATGCTGCTCCTGCGCGCCGACGCGGATCCGCTCCGTCTTGAGGAGCTTGCGCCCAATCTACCGTGGCCGCCAAGCCGCACCATCATCGAGATCTCGGAAGGCTCGGGCATCTTCGAGCGGCCTGACGACCTGGCGGCCGCGATCGGGCGCCTGCGGCAGCGGGGCTTCCACATCGCCTTCGCCGATTTCGGCAGCGGCTTCCACGGCGCGGGCGCCCTGCTCGCCTGCAGGCCCGACATCGTGAAGATCGACCGCCTGCTCGTGCACGGCATCGACCGCGACCCTTGGCGGCAGGAGATGGTCGCGTCCATCGTGCAGACGGCGAC
>JAJZIE010000178.1 GCA_021810725.1 Bacillota bacterium
CAGCCAGGCAGACCTGACGGTGACGGCCCCCTTCTCCGGTCAGATCGCCAGCGTCGGCGTGAGTCCCGGTGATCTCGTGGCCTCCGGGTCTCCGCTCTTCGAGGTCGTGCAGCCCGGAGACGTGCAGGTGACGACCAGCATCCCGGAGATCGACTTGCCGAACATCTACATCGGCATGGGCGTGCAGGTTTGGACGCAGGTCCAGGGGACGATGCAGGCGGCCGTCACGACCATCGGTGTCACATCGAGCGGCAGCGGCCGCCAAGGGGCGCTGTTCCCGGTGACGCTGCAGATCGAGAACCCTCCCTCCGGTCTCAGGCAAGGCATGCAGGCGACGGTCAACTTCACGCAGGCCTACCTGACGACGGCGGGCACGGTCGCCTTCGCGAATACGGAGACCGTCCCGGCACAGGTGTCGGGCACGGTGGAGACGGTCTCGGCCCAGGTGGGGCAGACCGTGCAGGCCGGGCAGACGCTCGTCACCCTGTCGAGCCCATCGCTCGCAATTCAGATCGCTTCGGACCAGGCAAGCCTCGTATCGGACCAGACCACCCTGCAGGAGCTGCAGCATCCTACCCAGAGCCAGGTGGACGCGAGTCGGGCGCAGCTGGCCCAGGCGGAGTCCTCACTGGCGCAGCTCCTGTCTCCGACGCGCCCGACCGCGGATCAGGTGGCCTCCGCGAAGGCGCGGGTCGCCTCGGACGAGGCGACGGTAGCGGAGGCGCAGCAGGCGCTCGGCAACCTCGACATCCGCAGCCCGATCGCTGGAGTCGTGACGGCGGTCGGCGTCCAGCAGGGCAGTGTCGTGGCCCCCGGAGCCGGCACCCTCTTCACCGTTGAAGCGCCAAACTCGCTGCAAGTGGTCGTCCCGGTCAGCGAGATCTCCATCGCACAGGTCAAGGTCGGCCAGGACACCACTGTCACGGCCAACGCCCTGCCCGGCGAGACGTTCGCCGGCACCGTGGCGCAGATCGCCCCAGCCGGCGTGACGTCGCAGGGCGTCGCAACCTTCAACGTCACCGTCGACGTCGCGCATCCTGGCGATCTGCGCGCCGGCATGTCGGCCGACATCGCCACCCACGTGGCATCCCTGCACCATGTGCTGCTCGTGCCGAACGAAGCTCTGACGGGCTATGGCAAGTCCGCCACGCTGCAGGTGGTGGTCCACGGCGCACCCAAGCTGCGCCATGTGGTGATGGGGCTCTCCAACGAGACCGAGACACAGATTCTCTCCGGGCTCAAGGCAGGCGCGGAGGTCGTGACGGCGCAGGCCTCCACCGGCACGCTGCAGCTCGGCCCCAGTTCCAGTGGAGGCAAATGACGTGGCCGCGGTCATCCGCGTCGAGGCCCTCGAGCGCGTCTACCGCATCGGCCCCGTGTCGGTTCCCGCGCTGCGGGGGCTGGACTTCGCCGTTCCCGCGGGTCAGATGGTCGCGATCATGGGCCCGTCGGGGTCCGGCAAGTCCACGCTCCTGAACCTCCTCGGCTGTCTCGACCGGCCCACCGCCGGCCGTTACTTCCTTGCGGGCGACGACGTCGCCCACAAGAGCAGCGATGAGCTCGCCGAAGTCCGCAACCGGCGGATCGGCTTCGTCTTTCAGAACTACAACCTGCTGCCGCAGCTCACCGCGTTCGAAAACGTGGAACTGCCCCTGGTCTACGGGCGCGTAGGCAGAGCCGAGCGACACCGCAGGGCCGACGAGGCCCTGGCCGCCGTGGGACTTGCCGATCGGCGGCGCCATCATCCCATGGAGCTCTCCGGGGGACAGCAGCAGCGCGTGGGCATCGCCCGCGCGATCGTCGGGCGCCCCGACGTAATCCTGGCCGACGAACCGACAGGAAACCTCGATTCCGTATCCGGCAACGATGTGCTGCAGCTCTTCCACGCCCTGCACGAGGGCGGCAGCACCATCGTGATTGTCACCCATGACGAAGAGGTCGCCCGGCACTGCCAGCGGATCATCCGCCTGCACGACGGACAACTGGTGCGGGACGACGAGGCTCCTGCGCGGAATCTTACCGCGACCGGCGAGGAGGCCGAACCATGCTGATCGACAGCCTGCGCATGGCGTGGCGCAGCCTCGCCGCCAACACGGCCCGTGCCCTGCTCACCATGCTCGGCATCATCATCGGCGTCGCCGCCGTGATCGCGCTCGTCTCGGTCGGGCAGGCCGCCACGCAGTCGGTGACGGCCAAGGTCGAGAACCTGGGTTCCAACATGATCGTGGTGGTGCCGAACCAAGCCCAAGGCGTCACGCTGCATGTGGCGGACGGCAACTGGCTCCTTGCGACGGTCCCCCAGATCTCCGCCGTGGCGCCGCTCCTCGAGGGCGGCGTGATGTCCCGCTATGGCACAAAGACCTGGAGCACCACGCTTCTCGGCACGACGCCGCCTTCCGAGCAGATCCAGGGACGCTCGATGTCCGCGGGCCGGTATCTCGTCGGATCGGACGTGCAGCTCCGGCGCCAGGTGGCCGTGCTCGGAGCCACGACGGAGCAGAACCTCTTCGGAGGGCTCAACCCGATCGGCCGCACCATCCAGGTGGACGGCATGCCGCTCATCGTGGTCGGCGTCATGAACCAGAGCGGCGGTGCAGGCATCACCTCGAACCCGGACGACGAGATCGTCACGCCGGTGACGGTCGCGGAGCAGATCCTGCACACGAACAACGTCGCCGCCTTCATGACCGAGGCGCGGTCCTCCGATCTGGCGCCGCTCGCGGTCGGCCACCTGCAGGCGGTCATGAGCCGGCGCTTCCGCAGCTCGACAGCGGCCGAGGTGGTGTCCGAGGACCAGGTGCTCAAGACGCTGGCCTCGCTCACAGGCACCTTGACGGTGATGCTCGGCGGCATCGCCGGCATCTCCCTCCTTGTGGGCGGCATCGGCATCATGAACATCATGCTCGTGACGGTGAGCGAGCGGACGCGCGAGATCGGCCTGCGCAAGGCGATCGGCGCCAAGCGCAGCGCCGTGGCGCTACAGTTCCTGATCGAGTCCGGGATCCTCAGCCTGGGCGGTGGGGCAGTTGGTGGCGCACTCGGCTACGCCGGGGCCCTCACGTTCACGAGCGCCCTGCACTGGCCCTCCGGAACTTCCCTCAGTACGGTCCTGCTCGCGCTCGTCTTTTCGGTCGCGGTAGGTGTCGTGTTCGGCATGTGGCCTGCCCTCCGCGCCAGTCGCCTCGATCCCATCGAAGCGCTGCGCCAGGGGTAAACCAGGCCTCCGGCGCAGGCCTTGGTGTTGCGAAGGTAATTCACGGGGCCTCGGAGCCGACCGCTCATGCGGCGGCCACGGCGCTCGCTCGATCTGGGGATATCCGCGCGCGGGCAGCCGCGCGAGGGTATCCCCTTGCGGCATGACGAAGCTGTGCAGACCGACCGCCTGCCCGGCGTACCAGTCCCGTTCGACGGCGCCTCAGTGGCCTGCGGTGACCGTCTTCAGCGCGACCAGCGTCTCCTGGATGAAGGGCCACAGGTCTTTTTGATCGGTTTGGTCAACCCAGCGTTCGAATGCAACGTGGAACGCAGCTATCCCCGCCTCGGCGGCCAGCCTTGCGGCGGGCTCCATCACGCCACGACGACGCAAGGCCTCGGTGACGACCGACACGAGCGATGCGAGCTTGATCAGTTCGCGCTCTTGAAGCTCGGCATTCGCAGCGATGATGCTGCCACGCTGCCGAGCGTATTCGTGCCGTCCCGAGAAAACGAGCGCAACCGCCTTCAGTCCTGCGGCGACAGCGTCGATGGGAGACGCCGAGGCCGCCGCTCCGGCGACCGCCTCGGCAAGGAGCGTCTTCAGTGCCTCCGAACCCGAAAACAGAACCTCGCGCTTGTCGGTGAAGTAGCGAAAGAACGTCCGCTCCGTAAGCCCCGCCCGCTTGGCGATCTCAGCCACCGTAGTCTGTTCGAAGCCGGACTCCCCGTAGAGAGCGATCGCGGCCTGCTCCAGCCGGCCCCGTGCGTTTGGCTGCCATCTCATGTCGCCATCATATCACTCGACAGCGACTGACATGGGGGCTAAAATGATGTCATGGACTGTCGTCGCCGGCGAGACGGTCCACTCAGTTGGAGGTGCTTTCATGCGCGTCTTCGTTACCGGCGCGTCCGGTTGGATCGGCTCCGCCGTGATTCCCGAACTCATCGCCGCGGGCCATGACGTGATCGGGCTCGCTCGATCGGATGCCTCGGCCGCCGCGGTCGCCGCGACCGGAGCCGAAGCGTTGCGCGGCACGCTTCTCAACCTGGACGCTCTTCGAGCGGCTGCCGCCGCGTCAGATGGGGTGATCCACCTGGCCTTTCAGCACGACATTGCCTTCTCGGGACGGTTCCAAGAGGCCGCCGACACAGATCGCAGGGCCGTTGACGCGCTTGCCGAGACCCTCGCCGGTTCGGGTAGGCCGCTTGTCATTGCCTCCGGGACGACGGGCGTCGCACTGGGGCGTGTGGCTACCGAGCGGGACGGGCATGACCTTTCTGCCTCGGAGCACTTGGCTGGCGGCCCGCGGACGAGAGCGACCACTGCCGAAAGGGTGCTGTCGCTCGCTGCCCGCGACGTTCGCTCGTCCGTCTTGCGACTGCCCCCGACGGTCCACGGCGATGGCGATCATGGCTTCATGGCCGCCTTGGTTGCCATCGCGCGCCAGCGGGGCGTCTCGGGCTATATCGACGACGGCTCCAACAGATGGGCAGCGGTGCATCGGCTCGACGCCGCGAAACTGTTCCGTCTTGCCCTGGAGAAGGCTACGGCAGGGTCGACGCTGCACGCGATCGCTGACGAGGGCGTGCCGATCCGCGACGTGGCGGAGGTGATCGGCAGGCATCTGCACATGCCGACGGTCGCCGTCCCTCGCGACGCCGCAGGCCAGCACTTCGGCTGGCTGGCGGATTTCCTTGCGATGGACACCCCTGCGTCGAGCGCGCGGACGCGCGAGCTGTTGGAGTGGGAGCCGACCCAGCCAGGGCTCATCGAAGATCTGGACCAGGGTCACTACTTCCTCAACCCATCCGCTTGAGGCCCGCGCGGGCCTCGGCGGCGCTTCTCTGTGGCTGCTGTCAGAATGGAGACACGCTGACTAACGCGGGACCAGAGGTTCGTCGCCGGCGAGAGGTTCTCCGCCTCGCAGCGCGTCAGGAACTCATCGAGCCACGGTTGCATAAACCGCAGTTTATGCCCCACCTTGCATACCTCCGTCGATACCACCCGCTGATTAAAATCAGGAGGTCAAGCCTTAATCAGCGCCTGTTGCGAGCAAAAACGCGGGCGCAGGCCCCAAATCGTGGGGTGCCTGCGCCCGGAAACCCGCTCTACAAAAGGGATTGGTGCGCGCGGTAGGGCTCGAACCTACGACCCGCTGATTAAGAGATAGCGGGTTGGGCGTCT
>JAJZIE010000179.1 GCA_021810725.1 Bacillota bacterium
CCCACCACGCATCGTCTTCGAGGGACGCGGCACAGACCGGAGCGCCCGCATACGATGGCGGCGTGCGCCCCACAGTGATCGGCACCGGCCCCGACGTCCAACCACGAATCTCTCTACGTCGGACCTGGCGAAAACCGACCTCTTGACTTATATATACCTGCTAGTAAGAATATCTATGGGTCGGGACACACTTCTCTCGGAAGGGCAGGCGATCAGAATGCAGCGCAAGGCACTGCTTTGGCTCGGCACGGCTTTCGTCCCCATCGGAGGCCTGGCCTGTGGTCTCGTGGGCCCCGCCCACTTTGGCCTCGCCATCACCGCACCCGGCAACATCGCGACCGCAGTCCGTGCGCTCTCCGCTCTGGTCGCCGTCGCGGCGTTGGTGCAGCGGCTGGCCATATCCCGCCGCGGGGCGGAGGTTCGCTGATGGCCACCCTAGCGGTCCTGCACGGCCAGGACGACTCCGAGCAGACCCGCCACTCGCCCGCTGCGCTGGGAAGCGGCTTCGCGCTCGCTGCACAGGGCCTCAGGAAGCGGTACGGCGACGGCGCGGAGGCGCTCTGCGGCGTCGACTTCGCGGTGCGCGAAGGCGAGATCTACGGCCTGCTGGGCCCGAACGGGGCCGGCAAGAGCACAGCGGTGCAGATCCTGACGACGCTCCTCCTGCCGACCGACGGCAGCGCGCAGGTCTTCGGCCGGGACATCGTCCGCGACCAGGACGCCGTGCGGCGGTCGATCGGGGTGGCCTTGCAGGAGACGGGAGTCGACCCGCTTCTGACGGGATCCGAGGCGCTCGAATTGCAGGGCCGCCTGTATGGCGCCACGCGGCGTGCCGCGCGCGAGCGGGCGCATGAGCTCTCCGGCATGCTTCAGCTCGAGGACTTCGCCCATCGGCGCATCGCGAACTATTCCGGTGGCATGCGACGCAGGCTGGACCTGGCGCTCGGCCTTGTGCACCGCCCGAGGCTCCTCTTCCTCGACGAACCCACGACCGGGCTCGATCCCCTGAGCCGCAACGCCCTCTGGGACCTCGTGCGGACGGTCCGCAGCGAGTCCGGGACGACGGTCTTCCTGACGACGCAGTACCTGGAAGAGGCGGATACCCTGTGCGACCGCATCGCCATCCTCCGCGCGGGGACCGTGGTCGCCGAGGACACCCCGTCGCGCCTCAAGCGACGCATGCGGCGCGACGTGATCGAGCTCGAGCCCGAGGACCCCGCGCAGCTGGCGACACTCCTTCGCCTGGTGCGCCGCAGCCAGCCCTCGGCCACGCTGGAGCGCGAGGCGGTGCGAGTCCATGTCAGCCATGGGGCGACCATCGCGCAGGAGCTGCTGGCGGCGGCGGCCGGGGCCGGAATCGCGCTGGGCGGACTGCGGGTCGCGCCACCGACGCTGGACGACGTGTTCCTCGAGCTGACGCGCGAGGACGGGGTTACCGACACGGGAGAGGAGGCCTGACGATGCTGCGCTTTCTCGAGGAGCTCTGGCTCCTGACCGGCCGCTCTCTCAAGGTGACCTTGCGCGAGCCCTGGGCGGTGATACCGAACATCGGCATCAGCCTCTTCTTCCTGTTCGTCTACAACGCGGGCCTCAGCGGCATCGGGCAGTTGCCCGCCTTCGGCGGTGTCCCCTATCTCGCGTTCATCCTGCCCGTCGCGCTGGTCTCCGGATCTGTCGGCGGCGCCGGCGCCGCCGGCCAGGCGCTGATCCGTGACCTCGAGTCCCGCTACTTCACCAAGCTTCGCCTTACCCCGGTCTCGCGCACGGCCCTCGTCATGGCGCCGATGCTCTCGGGCATGATCCAACTCGTCGCGCAGACGGTCCTGATCCTGCTCGTCGCCCTCGCGCTCGGCCTGAAGCTCCCGGGCGGCCTGCTCGCGGCGGTCGGCGTGGTGGTGCTCGCGGCCGGGTGGGGTCTCGGCTTCGCGGGCTACGCCGTGGGCACGGCCTTGCGCTCGCGCTCGGGCCGCACCGCGCAGGCGGCCACCTTCATCTTCTTCCCGCTGCTCTTCCTGAGCGACACGTTCGTGCCCCTGACCCTGATCAAGGCAGGCTGGATGCGCGTCGCGGCCCATGTCAACCCGACGACCTACGTCTTCGACGCCATGCGTTCCCTCCTGGCGCACGGCCTCGTCGCGGCGCCCCTCTTGCGCGGCCTTGCGGCGATCGTCGCACTGGCCGTGGTCACGCTGGGCTTCGCCGTGTACACCGCACAGCGCACCTTGCGCGACGCCTGACCCCACGGACATGTCCCAGCCGTTTTGGGGGACAGGTCGTGTTCGGCAGTCCCGAGGTCTCGGGAGTCTTAGTGAAAGCCGAATCGCGCAGCGGTGGGCCGCCCGGAGGCAATCCCGTCCGCAGGCGGCCCACTCCAGTGTCCAGGCACGCCTCCGCTATGTCATCATGAGTGGCGAGGGGAGGCTTTTCCATGGACAAGTTTCCGCCGGTCGCGGCCGTGACGGCCAAGGGCCCACTGGGCATCGTCCACCTGCCACGCATGTGGGCCAAGGCTCTACAGCACGTCACAGGCCACCTGAACGACGACTACATCGTGGGGTGTGGGCTGGACCGCGCCATTACCAAGGCTCTGGGCATCGACATGGAGAAGGCGCTCAGGTACATCCAGTCCGAGCGCCCCACCTACCACGAGTTCGAGAACTGGATCGTGGCCGAATGCGGTGGCAGCATCTCCGCGGACACGGTCGAGGCGGCGAACGATGCCATCCTCAACATCCAGTTCGATGCCGAGCACGCCAAGGAGTTCCGCGAAGAACTCGGGCTGCCGGAGGAAAGCGATCTCAGCGGAGCGGCGGACCTCGATACACTGGACGACTGGGCGCAGTTCCACCGCTGGATGACCGCATCGTAGCGGCTCCAGCCTTCCGCTCGCGACTGGGCATTTTGCCGGCCACACATGCGTCGGCGCCCGGGTCACTTCTGCCGATGTCTGGACCCTGCCCACGACGGCAGGGCCCATGCTTTCGTGCGGCCATAGACCGCTTGACTGCTGCCTGGGGGTGAAACTACGTCCTAGCATCGGTGTCCGACCATGATTCGCCTCTGCCCAGCCGCTCATACTGGCAGAGGGAGGTTGGCGTGTGTGGCAAAGCGCCGTACATTAAAAAGGCGGAACGTCAAGAGAAGGAGGTGCAGAGCCTTTTGCGCTGTGGCGGTTTCGCGGCGCGAAGGGGAGCTGGCTGACGGGCTAGTGAAGCGGCCGGGCGCGTTTGCGGGCGGACGGGGACATGGTTCTCGGGCGTAGGCGCTACGAGAGCGAGGCGTTGTCGGCCGGAAGGCACGTCAAAGGTGGCCGTGGACGCCACGGCCTGGTTTGCATCAAGCGGGGGCCGACACGTTCAGGCGACCAGGCTGCGGATCTTGCCCGGCTGGTTCTCGCGGATATGGCCGATGGCCATGGCCAGCATCACGCAGAGCGCGAGGCCGACGCGCAGCTTCATCTTGGCGAGACCGCGGATGGTGTGCAGCTCAAAGCCGAAGGAGACGTCGAGGCGGCTGTTCACCCGCTCCACCGCCGTGCGGCCCTTGTAAAGCCGCTTCCAGGCGTAGCCCGAACGGTCGATTGGTGTGAAGATCCGCCGGTCGATCGCGAGCGGCACACGCAGTCCCTTGGCGAGCGGGCAGGTGTCCACGGCCGGGCAGGCGATGCCGCCGTGGCGGGCCGGGCAGAGTTTTTTCAAGGTCATGCGGTCCTTCTCGAAGCCGCCGTTGGACATGCGATGCCTCGCGCCCGTCTCAGGCTCGTAGCAGTCGACGTTGCCATGCAAGTCGTAGGTCGCGTTCGTGTGGCCGGGCAGAAGCCGCGACGTCTCGCCATCCTTCCAGGAGTGGCGGATGTCGATCACAGGTTTGATGCCGTACCGCTCGAAGAGCGTCACCGTCAGATCGGTGTCGTCGTAGCCCTTGTCCGCCGCAAGGCTCTCCATGCGGTCGAGAAGCCAGTGCTGACGCAAGTCCATCTGCTGCAGCAGGGCCTTGCCGCCAGACAGGTCCGCCGTGCTGGCCTTGGTCACCGTGAAAGCGAGCGGCAACTCGTACACCGTGTCCACCACGAGGTGCAGGCGGTAGCCGAACCAGTGGACGATCTTCTCCCACGCCGTCCCGTCCTTGCGCTGGCCCTTGTAGGTTTTCGTGCCGTAATCCCCGTCGGTGTCCCGCCGTCCGTCCGGCAAGGCGCTCTTTGCCTTCCCCCTGGCGAAGGAGGCCAGTGCCTTGCCGTCGATCCCCGCATGCTTGCCGAACCCCGGCAGGAGCGTCTCCAGTTCCTCAACCATCCGCTCGAACATGGCGTCGATCTCTTCATCCTGCTGGATGACGGCCTGCAGGAACCGGGTGTACGCAGCTGCCGACGGCACGCCATGAAGCCCGCACAAATGCCGCAGTTGGCCGTTGCGCCCGAGTTCCCGCCGCAGACTCTCAATGCTCGGATGCTGAAACACGACGCCCGCCAGCACGGAGTTCCAGATCGCCCGCACGGGATGGTCGTCGCGGCCGTGGCCGCGGGCCGCCTCCAGCTTCGCCATCAGCGCTTCATCCGGTAGGTACTCTACGACAAGCCGCAGTCGATCGAGGTCGCCCAGCTGCTCGATTTCTTCCCACGAAAAAAGCGGAGTCTGTGGTATAATGGCCATGCAAGTGAGTCCTTTCTCTGGAGATTAGGCGATTTAGCAACTCCTATTTTACCAGAGCGGCTCACTTGTGTCTTTATTTCTGGTCCTATGACGCCAGCGTCATAGGACACGGACATGGGGTGAATCTTGCGATCCGCCCCATGTCCCCGTTGCAGAATAGCTCTATTCCGCTGCACTTCTGGGGTAAACAACTTCTTGCCCTATTCGCCAGCCCGCTCCCCGAGCGGATCTCACGACAGCGAAATTAGCTCTTGCCGTCTCCTTCACCAAGGACAATCTGCATGCGGCGGGCCAGTTCCTGGCTTTCCGAGATCACCTGGCGCAACCGTTCAAGATTCTGGCGGAGTTCCTGCGTGAACTCTTGCTGTGCCTGCGCGATCAGTTCCGCCTGCGCCGTCGAGCCAACGACTCTTCCGGCCTTCCCCTCGGCGCGCCGGGCAAGCTTGCGCAGGCTGCCGGTCCCCGAAGGCGACTGCTGGTTGCCAGAACTCTGCTGGGACGACTGTCCTTGGCCAGCTTGCTGGCCCTGCTTACCCTGTTGTCCCTGCTGCGTCTGGCTCCCTTGCTGGCTCTGTTGCGCCTGGCTGCCTTGTTGCCCTTGGCCGGTCTGCTGCGCCTGCTGACCCTGTTGTCCCTGCTGCGTCTGTTGTCCCTGCTGCGTCTGTTGTCCCTGCTGCGCCTGGCTGCCTTGCTGGCTCTGTTGTGCCT
>JAJZIE010000008.1 GCA_021810725.1 Bacillota bacterium
GGGGCTCTCGGCAAGCTCGTGCTCGAGCTCTAGGGACGCAGTTCCCGCCAGGCGATGCGGGCGTTCTTGCGGTGGTAGGAGCGGATCGGATCCGGCACGCCGTCCCGCCATGCCCCCAACGTGGCCCGTTCGAGCTCGGCCGGGGAAGCGGCGGCAGGCGCCGCCGCCATGAGCCGCTCGAGATAGTCCGAGGATTCGCGGAGGCGCCGCTCGATGGCCGCTCTGCCGACGGCGGGGCGGCCATGCTGCGAGACGAGCATGGCGGGGCGAAGGTCGTCCGCGAGCCGGCGCAGCTTCGCGAGCGTCTCGCGGTACGCGAGAGCGCTCACGTAGATGAACGGAAACTCGCAGTCCGAGAGGTAGTCCCCGACGATCAGGGCACCGCTGCCCGGGTGGTAGCAGGCCAGACCGTCGCGCGTGTGACCGGAGAGCTGGTAGAAGAGGCAGCCGGCGATCTCCTCGCCGTCCTGGCGGATCTCGCGGTCCGGCCGGACCGCGTCCGTCAGGGGACGCTCCCGCTCGATGTAGTAGCCGCCGTCGAACGAGCGCAGGGCCGCGCGGGCCCTGCGCTCGTTGCGCCGATCCCAGCGTGCCGAAGCGACGATGGTCCAGTCCGGGAAGTACGGTACGCCGACAATGTGGTCGAAGTCGCTGTGGCTCAGCACGAGGTAGCGGTCGGCCCCGGCGCCCGCGACTTCGTCCGCGAGGCTCTTCGCGGCCTCGATCTCGTGCGGGAGAAAGCCGGGGTCGATCACCAGCACCGCCCCTGCGGAACGCATGACGGCGCACTGGGTCTGCCAGAGCAGCGAAGCCTGCAGCCAGAGATCGCCCGCAAACGACCGGAACATGCGCAGACACCTCCAGAGTCTGGTCCCGCCCAATCGTTCGACACGCCCCTGTTCGACAAATCACGCCAAGGAGTTTGCCTATCCTGAGCTCAGGTGCCGCAATTCCTTGCGAGGCGACGGCATTCCCTGTGGAGTGGCGCCGTCGCGTCCGGTGCAGGGGGGGTCGTGATGGGTACCACATCCCCGGGCCGCAGGCGCAGGAGCATGGCCGGTACGCACCGTTCGGCGCCGGAACAGGGTTGGCTCTGGGGCGAGCCGTCGGCGCCCGCGGCCGTGGATCTGCAAGCTGTTCGTGAGCGCAGGGGGTCCGCCCTGCTGCGCGATGCCTTCCAGCATGCCGAGGACGGCATGCTGGTCTTCGATCTGGATGGCGTGGTTGCGGAGCTGAACGCGCAGGCCGGCCGCCTGCTCGGGCTGCGCAAGGGCTCGAGCCTCGCGCTGGATGCGAGGCTGGGCGCCGAGGCCCAGGCCGCCTTGCGGGCAAGCGTCGAGGTCGCCCTGCACGGCGGGTCGGTGGCGGACGCCGCGTTCGGGCTGCGCGACGGAATGGGACAAGCGGTGTCGGCCGCCTTGAGCTGCCGGCCTGTCCGGGACGCGGCGGGCCGTCTCGTCGGCGCCTTCTGCACGATCCGCGAGGCGGGCGCCGCACCGTCCGAAGGCGGGGAGCCCGCCTGGCTCGGGCAGGAAAGCGGCCGCCTCGTGCACGACTTCAACAACGCGCTCACCGTCCTGCTCGGCAACCTCAGCCTCGCCGTGGACGACGCGCAGGGCCAGCAGGCGGAACTGCTGCTCGCGGCGCAGGAGGGCGGGATCGCCGCACGGCGCATCACCCAGGAGCTTCCCGGCAGGTTGCGGGCGGCGGCGCGCGCGGCAGGGCCCGCAGTGCGCCACGACCGCGCCGCGACCTGGCCGATCGCCGGCTGGAACGTATCGCCCGCCGCGGGCCTCGCGCTGCGAAGCTTCGAGCCGCGCCTGCTGCGCCGGCTTCTGGTGCGCGTGGGCCATGCCGTGTTCGGCCTTGCCGGACACGCCGGCCCGGTCTGGCTGCGGGCCGAACTGCCGCCAGGGCGCGAGGCCGCCGAGATCGAGATCGCGATCGGCTGGCCGGGGGCTTCGCCCGGCGACGAGAAGCTGAGGCTCGCCGAGGGCAGGCTGCGCAGGGTTTTGGCGGCGGTGGGCGGGCGCGCGCAGGTGACCGCGCACCAGGGCGGCGGCTCCCTGACCATGCGGCTGCCGGTGGCAGGGCCGGCCATGGCGCGGGAGGGCAGGCCGCGCATCCTTCTGATGGACGACGAGCAGCCCGTGCGGGAACTCGCGGCGCGCATCCTCTCGCGGGAAGGCTATGACGTGTCGGAGGCGGCGGAAGGCGAGGCGGCCATCGCCCTCTATCGCGAGGCCGATGCCGCGGGACGCCCGTTCTCGCTCGCCGTGCTCGACCTGACCGTGCCCGGCGGCATGGGCGGGGAGGAGGCCGGAAGACGTCTCCGGGAGATCTCGCCGGATCTCCCGGTCCTGATCTCGAGCGGCCGCATGCAGGGCATGCCTGCGCCGGAACTCGGCCGGCTGGGCTTTGCCGGCATCGTGCCCAAGCCCTATACGGCGGCCGAATTGCGCGCTGGAGTGCGCAAGGCCCTCGGGGCCCACCGCCGGACGTCGGCCTAGCCATTGTTCCGGAGGCGTCGCGCGGGGCTCGCGGAGAGCCGCCGGGCGACGCTTCGTGCTAGAGTGGAGGGAAACGGGCCACGACTTGGCCGCGCGCGATCGGGAGGGACTAGCGATGGGGCCGAGCGAGTTCCAGCGGCGGCTCGATGGCCTGCTTGACGCCCCGGTCGTGCTCTGCACGGGTCCTTCGGCGTGGCTCGCGGAGCTGGCCCTCGGCCGCATGGCCGCGGGCTGCGCGGAAGGCGCCGAGCGGGTGGAGTCTGGCGACGAGCAGCTGCGCGAGGCGTGCGAACTCGCCGCGACGCCCTCGTTCTTCGGCGGGCGCCGGCTGGTCGCGGCGTGGCGAACCGGGGCGCTCAGCGGACAGGAGGGACGCGGCGCGCAGCAGCGCGAGCGTGAGATGCAGGCCCTGCTCGCCTACATGGAACGTCCAGGCGCCGAGGCGAAGCTGTTCGTCTGGGCGCCGGCGGCCGACCGTCGGCTCGGGCCCGTGCGTCGCGCGATGGAGCGCGGCTGGCTGCTCGAGGCGGACGTGGGGCGCGACACCCCAGCCTGGCTGCAGGAACTCGCGAAACTGCGGGACGTCACGCTGACACCGGCGGCGACCCAGGCCTTCCTGCAGAGCGGCCTCGACCTCGACAGCCTGGCCACGGCCCTGGCGGCGGCCGCACTCGCCACCGACGAGGGCCAGCCGGTCTCCGGCGCGACGGCCGCCTGGGCCGCGCCGCCGCAGGTGGAGATGCGGGTGTTCGCCTTGACGGACGCGATCCTGCAGCGCCGACCGGCGGGCGTCGCCGAGGCCGCAAGGCAGCTGACGGCCGCGGGGGAGGCGCCGCTCGGCCTCCTGGCGCTCGTCACCCGCCAGCTGCGCCAACTGGCATCGGCCAGGGCCGAATTGGCGGCCGGGCGCCCCGCCGGGGAGCTCCCGAAAGTGCTGGGCGCGCATCCCTTCGTCGCGCAGAAGCTCGCCGAGGCGGCCCCGCGCTGGAACGCCCTCGCGATCGCGCAGGCGTTCAGGGAACTCCTGCGCTGCGATGTGGCGCTGAAGTCCGGCGGCAGCCAGGCGATCGCGCTCGAGCTCGGCCTCCTGCGCGTCGCGATGGCGGGACGCTGACGGGTCGCTGCCGCGCGTCGCAAATTGAAGAGCAAAAGCGGAGTCGCCCCCGTCAAGACGGGGGCGACTCCGCGCACGGGTCACGACGGGAGCGAAAGCTTCTTGGCGAGGCGCGACTTCTTGCGGGCCGCAGCGTTGCGATGCAGCACGCCGCGGGTCACCGCCCGATCCAGTTGACGGCAGGCTTCCCGGAAATCCTGCTGGGAAGCCGCCGCATCGGTGGCCACCGCCCGCTCGAAGCGCCGGACCGCCGTGTGCACCGTGGATCGTACGGCACGGTTCCTGAGCCGCCGCACTTCCGCCAGTGCCGCCCGCTTCTTCGCGGACTTGATGTTGGCCAAGCGTCTCCACCTCCGACATCGCATTCTAGCATGCCTGTGGGGACATGGGAAGGCCAGCCCAGCCGAAGAGCGTGTGCGGGGTCGCCGGACGGCGCCCGGCCGCGTTCACGCTGTCTCCCTCGAAACTTGCGGATGCCTGCGTGGACAGCTCGCAGGCACGCGCAAAAGCGCTCTCCGCCGCCCAGGGCGCTCTTGGCAGCCCAGAGGCGATGGCGACGCGTGGACAACCTCGCCGGGCCCATGTCGCGCGCTTCAAGCCGCGGCTTCTGCTCCTGGACATCGGGGCATAGAGCCGTAGGGAGGTGGACGCGTTTGTCGCTTCGCGACGTTGGCAGCCTTGCGCGCCTGCTCCTGCGTCAGGCCATGGTGCCATTCCTGGCGCTGCTCGGCCTCCTGCTCTACGCGCACGGTTCGGCCACGGTGCCGACGCTGGGCGGCGGCGCGTGGAACAGCCGCGCGGTCAGCGGCGGCCTGCCGCTGCCGGCCCCGACGCTGCGCTACCTGCTCGGCGACGGCCTCCCTACGCTCGGCAGCATGCATCCCGCCAGCGGCCCGCTGGGACTGAACGAGGCGGACATCGCCGCGCTCGCGGTCTATGACGCGCTCGGCATCATGCCGCACGACCCGACGAGCATTTTCGAAAGCGCTTTCGCGGGCTTCGGCTTCGCGCCGAGTGCGGGGAGCCCCGGCGGCTCTTCGCTCGACAGCTGGCTGGGCGAACTCCCGAAGGCTCCCGCCACCAAGCCGAAGAGCCTCCCGGGCGGCGTGCGCGTCTACGGCAGCGGCACGCCGATCGTCGGCCTCTACGCGACCGAAGGCATGGCGGCCTATGTGGGCCATCCGGCCGCCGAGAACGCTCCGCCGCCAACGAGCGTCGAACGCGAGCGCGACGTGCTCGGCATCGTCCAGGCGCTAGCGCAGGACCTTGCGCGCGACGGCGTGCCGACGATCGCGTCGCTGCAGCGCAACGACAGCGAAGGTGAACTCGGCGTCTACCTGAAATCGTACGCGGTCGCGCGCAGCATACTGAAGGCGCAGCCGCAGATCGCCATCCTGCTCGACGTCGAGCGTCCGACCTTCCCCTCGGTGGCCCCAACCGTTCTGGTGTCGGGCAAGAGAGTGGCGAGCGTCGCGCTGGTCGTCGGCACGGGGACGAACCTGCCACAGCCGCACGCGGCGCAGAACCTGGCCCTGGCGAAGAGTCTCGGCGGCTACCTGCAGCAGTCCCTGCCGAAGGTGTTCGCCGGCGTCGTGCGCTCGACCGACCGTCTCAACCAGCAGCTGTCACCGACCATGCTGACGATCGATGTCGGGGGGCCCCAGGCGACGCCCGACGAGGCCAGGGCGGCCCTGCCGGGCGTAGCGCAGGCCATCGCGGAGTTCCTCGGCGGTGCGCCGACGCCTTGACCCTGGCCGGACTGCGTCGTAGCATGGTCCATACGACCGTTACCCCAGGGGGTAGCGACTGCTGGGAGGGAATGGATTGAGTGCTGTCGGCAACGTGACGGAGGACAGCTTCGCCACGGAGGTGTTGGGCGCGGATCGCCCTGTTCTCGTGGACTTCTGGGCCGAGTGGTGCGGCCCTTGCCGTATGGTGTCGCCGATCGTCGAGGAGCTCGCGGGCGAGTTCGCCGAGCGCCTCAAGGTATTCAAGCTCAACGTGGACGAGAATCCCCAGATCGCCTCGACCTACGGGATCATGAGCATCCCCACGCTCGCGGTGTTCGAGCAGGGGCGCCTCAAGGACCGCATCGTCGGCTACCGGCCGAAGAACCAGCTGCGCCAGGAACTCGAGCGCAACCTGGGCTGAGGCGACGGACAAAGCAGCGGGGGCCCCGAGGGGCCCCCGCTGCCGTTTACGCCGCGAGTTGCCAGAAGCGCCAGAGGGCCAGCATGCCGAGGCTGAAGTTCTCGAGCGAGAAGTGTTCGTCCGGAGCGTGCAGGTTCTCGTCCGGCAGGCCGAAGCCCATCAGCAGGGTCGGCAGGCCGAGGATCTCCTGGAAGGCGGTGACGACCGGGATCGAGCCGCCCATGCGGATCACGTCCGGCTCGTGCCCGTACGCCTCGCGCAGGGCCTGCTCGGCCGCGCGGACCGCGGGATGACCCGGCGGGGCGAGGAACGCCGGCACGCCGCCCTGGTCCAGAATCTCGAGCTGGGCCGCATCGGGGCAGTGGGCGCGCAGATGCCGGGTGACAGCCTGCAGGACCTTCTGCGGATCCTGGTTCGGCACGAGCCGGCAGGTGATCTTGGCCGAGGCCTCGCACGGGATGACCGTCTTGCGACCTTCGCCGGTGAAGCCGGACCAGATGCCGTTGAGTTCGAGCGTCGGCCGCGTCCAGACCCTCTCGAGCGTCGTCCGGCCGGTCTCGCCGTACAGGCTGTAGGCCCCGGCCTGATCCAGGAACTCGCGATCTGTCAGCGGCAGGGAGGCGAGGCCCCGCTTCTCGGCCGGGGTGAGTTCCACGACGTCGTCGTAGAAGCCCTCGACGGCGATCCGCCCCTCGCGGTCATGGAGCGTCGCGAGAAGCTCGACCAGGGCGTGGGCGGCGTTTGGCACCGCGCCGCCGAAGTTGCCCGAGTGCAGGTCGTGCTGTCCCGTGCGAAGCCGCAGCTCGAGGCCGGCGAGTCCGCGCAGGCCGACACAGAGCGCCGGCACCTTGGGCCGCAGCATCGTCGAGTCGGAGATGACGACGTAGTCGGCGGCGAGGAGATCCTTGTGGGAGGCGACAAAGTCGGCGAGGTGCAGCGACCCGACCTCTTCCTCGCCCTCGATCAGGAACTTGAGGTTCAGGGGAAGGATGCCTTCCTGGATCATCGCCCCCGCCACCAGGACGTGCATCGTGATCTGGCCCTTGTCGTCGGTGGCACCGCGCGCGTAGATCTTGCCGTCGCGCACTTCCGGCTCGAACGGCGGCGAGTGCCAGAGGTCGAGGGGCTCCGGCGGCTGCACGTCGTAGTGGCCGTAGATCAGCACCGTCGGGTGGCCCGGGCTGTGGAGGTGTTCGCCGTAGACGACGGGATGTCCGGCCGTCTCGTGGACCGCGACCTGCTCGAGCCCCGAGCGGCGCAAGAGATCCGCGAACGCCTGGGCCGCCGCCCGCACGTCGGTACGGTGCGCGGCGACGGCCGAGACGGACGGGATGCGCAGCAGCCGGAAGAGCTCTTCGAGATGGGCGGCCCGGTGTTCTGCGAGATAGCTGCGGGGGTCGGTCATCAGTCCACCTCCAGGTCGGGATCAGAGATAGTAGAGCGTTGCGATGATGACACCCAGCACAGCCCCCGCCACGATCTCCTGCGGCGTGTGGCCGAGCTGCTCCTTGAACTCGGGACTCTCGCCCGCGCGGCGCCCGAGGAGGGAGTTGAGGAAACGGGCCTGCTGGCCGACGGCGTAGCGGATATTCACCGCGTCGTAGAGCACGATGACGGAGAACACGGCCACGATGGCGAAGAGGTCCGAGTGCCAGCCGTGCGTCGAACCGACGGCGGTGGCGAGCGACGTGACCATGGCCGAGTGGGCGCTCGGCATGCCTCCAGAGGAGAACAGGCGCTCGCTCAGCACGGTGCGGTTGCGCAGGGAGGATACGATGAACTTCAGCGCCTGGGCCACCACCACGGCCGTCGCCGCGGTGACAAGCATGCGGTTCTCGTCGGCGAGTTCATGCAAGAGAAAGGCAATCGCCTGCAGCATGCGTGACCGAGACTCCTCCCAGGATATCAGCCTCCCTCACTTCCATCCCAGGCGGGGGAATCCTGCCTGGGCGCGGACGAGCAGGATGCTTCGGGCCTGTCGGCGAAGGGGCCCCAGTCAAACGGCCACCCGCCGCAGGCAGTCCACATGAACCGATCGGAAAGGCGGACCGAGAGTGATGGGCGACCGTAAGGACCTGCGCAACTTCTGCATCATCGCGCACATCGACCACGGCAAATCGACGCTCGCCGACCGCCTGCTGGAGGCGACCGGCACCCTGCAGGCGCGCGAGATGCAGAGCCAGGTGCTCGACTCGATGGACCTGGAGCGCGAGCGCGGCATCACGATCAAGGCGCAGGCGGTGCGCCTGCAGTACCGGTCGGGCCAGGGCGAGTTCGTGCTGAACCTGATCGACACGCCAGGCCACGTCGACTTCTCCTACGAGGTCTCGCGCTCGCTCGCGGCGTGCGAGGGGGCGCTGCTCGTGATCGACGCGGCGCAGGGCGTGGAGGCGCAGACGCTCGCGAACCTCTACCTTGCCCTCGAGCACGATCTCGAGATCATCCCCGTGATCAACAAGATCGACCTGCCGCAGGCGGACCCGGAGCGCGTCCGCCAGGAGCTGCTGCAGATCGGCCTCGATCCCGAGACGGCGATCGCCGCCTCGGCCAAGGACGGGACAGGCATTCCCGAGATTCTCGAGGCGGTCGTCGAGCGCGTGCCGCCACCCGGAGGCGACAGCGAGCGGCCGCTCAAGGCGCTCATCTTCGACTCGCACTTCGACGCCTACCGCGGTGTGGTCTGCCACATCCGCGTCGTCGACGGGCGCATCCGCCCCGGCCAGCGCATCCGGCTGATGGCGACCGGCGCCGCGTACGAGGTGACGGACCTCGGCGTCTTCCGCCCGCAGCCCACGCCGGTGGAGGAACTAGCGGCCGGCGAGGTCGGCTACTTCGCGGCCGGCATCAAGGTGGTGCGCGACGCTCGCGTCGGCGACACCGTGACGACCGCGGAGCACGGCGCGGCGGAGCCGCTTTCGGGCTACCGGCCGGCGGTGCCGATGGTCTTCGCCGGACTCTACCCGAGCGAGCCGAGCCATTACGACCTCCTGCGCGAGGCGCTCGAGCGCCTGCAGCTCAACGACGGCGCGCTCTCCTTCGAACCCGAGACTTCCGGGGCGTTGGGCTTTGGCTTCCGCTGCGGCTTTCTCGGCCTTTTGCACCTGGAGATCGTGCAGGAGCGGCTCGAGCGGGAATACGACATCGACCTCGTCGTGACGGCGCCGAGCGTCGTCTACACCGTCCACTACCTCGACGGCAGGGTGGAGCGGATCGAGAACCCGGCGGCGCTCGAGATGGGCCGCGGCGTCGACCGGATCGAGGAGCCGTACGTCGACGCGACGCTGATCACGCCGACGAGCTTCGTCGGGCCGGTGATGGAGCTCTGCCAGGAGCGGCGCGGCATCTTCCGCACCATCGAGTACCCGTCGCCCGAGCGGGCCGTCCTGAGCTACGAGCTGCCGCTCGGAGAGATCATGTACGACTTCTTCGACCAGCTGAAGTCGAGGACGCGCGGGTATGCCTCGCTCGACTACCAGCTGGGCGGCGACCGCGAGGGCGACCTCGTGCGCGTCGACCTCCTGCTGAACGGCGAGATGGTCGACGCCCTCTCCTTCATCGTGCACGAGAGCCGTGCCCAGAGCCAGGGACGGGCGGTCTGCGAGAAGCTGCGCGAGGTGATCCCGCGCCAGCTCTTCGACGTGCCGATCCAGGCCGCCGTGGGCGGCAAGGTGCTGGCGCGCGAGACGATCCGCGCCCTGCGCAAGGACGTGCTCGCGAAGTGCTACGGCGGCGACATCACGCGCAAGCGCAAACTCCTCGAGAAGCAGAAGGAAGGCAAGAAGCGCATGCGCCGGCTCGGCCAGGTGGAGGTGCCGCAGGAGGCGTTCATGGCCGTTCTGCGACGCGGTGACTGAGCCGATGGGGGTCTACCTCCACATGCCGTACTGCCCCTACAAGTGCCACTACTGCGATTTCAACGCCTACCGCCTGCCGCCGCGGCCGGGGGTGCTCGAGGAGATGGCCGGGGGCATCGCGGAGGAGATCCTGCGCGCCGGCGGCGAGGACAGGGGGCGCGAGGTGCGGTCGATCTACTTCGGCGGCGGCACGCCGAGCCTCTTTCCGCCGGCGGCGATCGCCCGCCTCATCGAGCTCCTGCGTGATCGCTACCGCGTGCGGCCTGGGGCGGAGGTGACGCTCGAGTGCAACCCGGGCACGGTGGACCTCCCGGCTCTGCAGGCCCTGCGGCGCTCCGGGGTGAACCGGATCTCGCTCGGCGCGCAGAGCTTCTCACGCGAGACGCTCGACCGGCTCGGCCGCGGCCACGGCCCCGACGACACGCGGCGGGCGGTCGAGCTCGCGCGGCAGGCGGGGTTTGAGAACCTCAGCCTGGACGTGATCTACGGCCTGCCGGGCCAGACGCCCCTGCAGGCGCGCCGCGACGCCGAGCAGGCGCTGGCCCTCGGGCCGGAGCACCTCTCCGCCTACGCGCTCGAGGTGGAGGACGGGACCTACTTCGGCGTCCTCAGGCGGCGCGGTGAGCTGCCCCTGCCCTCGGACGACGACGTCGTGGCCGCCGGCGAGGCGGTCCGGGCGGCTTGCGAGGCGGCGGGGCTCGAGCCGTACGAGATCTCGAATTTCGCGCGCCCGGGCCGCCGGTCGCGACACAACCTCCTCTACTGGCACCAGGGCGACTACCGCGGCTTCGGTCCCGGGGCCCACTCGCACTTCAGCGGCCGGCGCCGCTGGAACATCGCGGGGCCGGGTCCCTACCTGAGGGCCGTGGCCAGCCTGGGCGACGCCGTGGCGGGCGAGGAGGCGCTGAGCGAGGAGGGCAGGCGCGGCGAGTGGATCTATCTTCGGCTCCGCCTGCGCGAGGGCTTCAGCCTCAAGGCGTTCCATCGCCGTTTCGGCGTGCCGCTCGACGTGGCCTACCCGGGCGTCCGTCGCGCCCTCTTGGACCAGGGGCTGATCGAGCGGCTGCCTGGCCGCGTGCGGGCGAGCGAGCGGGGCAGGTGGCTTCTGCACCGCGTAGCGGAACCTTTCCTGCCTTGACACCCATTTTGCTTGCATGGTACGTTCACGGTAGCACTCTCATACGATGAGTGCTAAACGGGGGGAGGTGTCGATGTGGAACTCGACCGGCGCAAGCGGCAAGTCCTGCGCGCCATCGTCGAGGACTACGTGGCATCGGCCGAGCCGATCGGTTCGCGCACGTTGGCGCGCACCTTGGGGCTTGGCGTGAGCTCGGCCACGATTCGCAACGAGATGGCGGACCTCGAGGCCCTGGGCCTCCTGGACAAGCCGCACACCTCGGCCGGCCGCGTGCCCTCGGATCGCGGCTACCGCCTGTACGTCGACGAACTGATGGAGCCGAGGCCCGTCGAGGCGGAGGCCTTCCGGCGAATGCGCCTGATGTACCTTAGGCGCGTCCGCGAGATGGATTACCTCGTCGCCCAGACGTTGAAGCTGCTTTCGGCCGCTGGTGATTTCCTCGCCGTCGGCCTCGGCCCCGGCGCCCGCACGGCCCGCCTGCGCCGCCTCGACGCCCTCGAGGCGGGCGAGGGGCAGGTCGCGCTGGTGCTCGTGACCGACCACTTCGTGCAGCACCGTCTGGTCGAGATGCCGGACGGCATGGACGCGGGCGGCTTGCAGCGCTCGCTGCTCGTGCTTTCGCACGAACTGCAGGGCGTCGGCCTCGAGCGCATCACACGCTCCATGCTCGAGTCCGTGGCGCGGGAGATCAAGGGCCGCATGCGCGAGGAACTCCTCAGTTTCCTGCACGACTGCCTCTCGGACAGCGAGGAGCAGGTGCGCATCGTCGGCACGTCGCGCTTCCTGGCCCAGCCGGAGTTCCGCGAGCCGGAGCGCATCCGCGAGGCCGTGCAGCTGATCGAGCAGTCCGGAGCCTTGCAGGAGCTCCTGCTCGAGGCGAGCGGCCGGGGTGGCGTCAGTGTGCGGATCGGCGGAGAGACGAGCCTGCCCGAGACCCGGGAACTCTCCATCGTGGCGCTCGGCATCGAACGCCAGGGCGAGCTGGTGGCCCGCTTCGGCCTCGTGGGGCCCAAGCGCATGGACTACGCCAAGGCCCTGGCTCTGGCCGAGGAAGTGCTACGGGGACTCGAGCAGGCGATCAGTTGAGTTGTGGAGGGACCGCTACGCCTAGCGATGACGAGATGAGCCGCGAAGGCCAGGAGGAGACGCCGACCGGGGCGCAGGAGGCGCAGGGGGCGGAGATCGCGGCGCTCAGCCAACGCCTGCAGGAGCTCGAGCAGCAGAACCTTCGCCTTTTGGCGGACTTCGAGAACCAGAGGCGGCGCCAGCGCCGCGACGAGGAGGAGCAGAGGCTGCGGGCGCAGCAGGATGCGGCGTCGCTGCTGCTGCCGCTCGCGGACGACCTCGAGCTCGCGCTCGGCGCGGCGCCGCAGGACGACCCCATGCGGGCGGGCGTGGCGCTTGTGCACGGGAAGTTGATGCAGGCGCTCGGGCGCCTCGGGCTCGAGCCGATCGCCGCGGCGGGGCAGCCGTTCGATCCGGCTCTGCACGAGGCGATCGGGCAGGAGGAATCCGACCTGCCGCCCGGCACCGTCGCGACGGAGGTGCGTACCGGCTACCGCATCCAGGACCGTGTCGTGCGCCCCGCGCTGGTGCGCGTGGCCAAGGCGCGAGAGTGAGGGGCTGAAGGTTGGCGAAGGACTACTACGAGGTGCTGGGCGTCGAGCGCGGCGCTTCCGAAGAGGAGATCAAGAAGGCCTTCCGCCGACTGGCCCGGCAGTATCATCCGGACATGAACCCCGGCGACAAGGAGGCCGAGGAGAAGTTCAAGGAGATCGGCGAGGCGTATTCCGTCCTCTCCGATCCCGAGAAGCGCGGCCGCTACGACCAGTTCGGCTCCGCCGAGGGCCCCGGCGCGGGCTTCGGCGGACAGGGACCGTTCGGCGGCTTCGGCGGGCAGAGCCCCTTCGGGGACATCGGCGACATCTTCGACGCCTTCTTCGGCGGCGGCGGCGGCGGCGCGCGCCGGACCGGCCCCGCGCGCGGCGAGGACCTGCGCGCGGATGTCGAGTTGACGCTCGAGGACTGCTTCCACGGCGTCGAGAAGGAGATCCGGGTGCAGCGGCAGGAGGTCTGCGAAGCCTGCCACGGCACAGGCGGCAAGGGCGGCCAGGCGCCGACGCGCTGCTCGCGCTGCGGCGGTTCGGGACAGGTGCAGCAGGCCCGGGACACGGCGTTCGGGCGCTTTGTCACGTCGCGTCCGTGCCCCCAGTGCCATGGCGCCGGCCAGACGGTGGCGGAGCCCTGCCCGGTCTGCCACGGCAGCGGCCGCCAGCGCAAGGTGGCGGCGCTGAAGGTGCGGATCCCGCCGGGCGTCTCGGACGGCGCGAGGGTGCGCATCTCGGGCGAAGGCGAGCCTGGGCTGCGCGGCGGACCGCCGGGCGATCTCTACGTCTTCGTGCGCGAGCGCCCGCACGAACGCTTCGCGCGCCAGGAGAGCGAACTCCACGTCGACCTCGCGCTCGGCTATCCCGAGGCGGCGCTCGGCGCCGAGTACGACCTGCAGGGCATCGACGGCCAGATCAAGGTGAAGGTGCCGGAGGGCACGCAGCCCGGCCAGGAGATCCGCCTGCGCGGCCGCGGCATGCCGCATCTTCGCGGCGGCGGCCGTGGCGACCTGATCGTCCACGTCGTCGTGCAGGTGCCGAGGCGCCTCAGCGGCGAAGAGCGTGAACTGCTGCAGCGGCTGCGCGAGCTGAACAAGGGTGGGGAGCACGATCGCGGCTTCTTCGGGCGGGTCCGGGACGCGTTCCGCTGAGCTTTTCCGGCTCTCGGTGCGCTGCGGCCCCGAGGCGGTGGAGGCGGTTTCGGAGATCCTGCGCGAGATCGGCGCCTACGGCGTGGAGATCCTGGGCGAAGCGGCGCTGCCCGCGGGCGACGACGTCTGGGCGGCGCCCGCCGCGCCCGGGCCGGACGAGGCGGCCATCTACCTGCCCGCCGAGGGAGCCAGGGCGGTGGAGGCCACGGTGCGCGAGCTCTGCCGCGAGCGCATCGAGCCCTACTTCGGTCCGGCTCTGGTGCGGCTGGCCGTGGCGCCCCAGGTGGACTGGGTGGAGGAGTACCGGCGCAGCGTCCGGGCGATGCGGGTCGTGCCGGGGCTCTGGGTGGAGCCGCCCTGGGATTCCGCGCGCCCGGGCGCGGGCGAGCGGGTGCTGCGCATCATGCCGGGGGCCGCGTTCGGTTACGGCGACCACCCCACGACGGCGACGTGCCTCCTGCTGCTGCTGCGGTGGCTGCAGCCGGGGCAGGATGTCGTCGACATGGGGTCCGGCAGCGGCATCCTCGGTGCAGCGGCGCTCGCGCTCGGCGCCCGGCGCCTGCGTGCCTACGACCTCGATCCCCTGGCCGTCGACGCCACGCGCGACACCCTGCGGCGCAACGGCATGCGGGCCCACGTGCGGCTCGGCACCTTGCCGAAGCGGGCCGAGCGCGCGGATCTCGTCCTCGCGAACATCTCCGGGCAGGGGCTGAGACCCTGGCTCGGCCGTCTCAGGCGGGCCGTCCACCCGGGCGGACTGCTGATCCTCGGCGGCATTCTCAGGCAAGACACCGGTTTCGATCAGACCCTCGAGGACCATGGGCTCGCGGCCGTCGACGAAGCAGTGGCAGGAGACTGGCGGGCGATCGCAGCGAGACCGGCATGAACCCGGTGGCCGCGGCATAGCATGGGCGGGGGTGGCGGCGTTGTCGAGGCGTATCCGGGTGGGCGTGATCTTCGGCGGGCAGTCGGCGGAGCACGACGTGTCGCTGCAATCGGCGCGCTTCGTGCTCGATTCTTTGGATCCTGAGCGCTTCGAGGTGGTGCCGATCGGCATCACGCGCCAGGGGCGGTTCCTCGTCGGCGGCGACCCGATGCGGGCCCTGACCGGCGACGGGCGGCGGGAGCCCGAGACGCCGGGTCTCGCCCCGGCGCAGGGGCGGGAGGTCGAGCTCACCGAGGCGACCGGCGCGATCGGACGCCTCGACGTCGTGTTTCCGGTGCTGCACGGGCCGCGCGGCGAGGACGGAACCCTGCAGGGGTTCCTCGAGCTCGCTGGGTTGCCGTACGTCGGCGCCGGCGTGCTCGGCTCGGCGGTCTCGATGGACAAGGCCGTGATGAAGATGGTCTTCCTCCAGGCCGGGCTGCCGGTCGGGCCGTACCGGCTGCTCCTGCGCAGCGAACTGGGCGACGACCGGCTCGTGGAGGAGCGGCTGCGCGATCTCGGCTATCCTCTCTTCGTCAAGCCCTGCAACCTCGGTTCGTCGGTCGGGATCTCGCGCGTCGAGGACCGTGGGCAGCTGCACGCCGCCCTGCAGGCGGCGGCGCATTACGACCGGCGCATCATCGTCGAGCAGGGCATCCGCGCGCGCGAACTCGAATGCGGCGTGATCGGCAACGACCAGCCCGAGGCCTCGGTGGTGGGCGAGATCGTCTCGTCCGGCGTCTTCTACGACTTCGCCGCGAAGTACGACGGATCGTCGGGCCTGAAGATTCCGGCCGAGATCCCCGCCGCGATCTCGGATCAGGTGCGGGCCTACGCCGTGCGGGCTTTCAGGGCCGTCGACGCTGCGGGCCTCGCCCGCGTGGACTTCTTCTACGACGAGGCGGGCGGCGCCGTCTATGTCAACGAGATCAACACCATTCCGGGCTTCACCGCCTACTCGATGTTCCCCTTGCTCTGGCAGGCCACCGGCCTCTCGGCGAGGCAGCTCTGCGGCCGGCTCGTCGACCTCGCCCTGCAGCGCCACGCCGAAAGGAATCCAGGCCCAGGCAGCGAAAGCGGCTCCTAGGAGTGGATGGCGTGGACTGCATCTTCTGTGCGATCGCCCGGGGCGAGATGGGGACGAAACTGCTCTACGAAGACGACGAGGTGGTGGCGTTCGAGGACCTGCACCCGCAGGCGCCGACGCACATCCTCGTCATCCCGCGGCGCCATTACGCATCGCTGCAGGACGTGCCGGCCGCGGAGGTCGGCATCGTCGCACGGCTCGCGGCCGCGGCGCAGGAGCTTGCGCGGGAGCGGCGAATATGGCCATCAGGATATCGGCTAGTCGTCAACGCGGGACCCGAGGGCGGGCAGACGGTGTCGCATCTGCACATGCACCTTCTCGGCGGCAGGCAAATGGTGTGGCCGCCAGGGTAGTTGACGCCGCCGGAATTCTTGTCTAGAATCACTAAATTAGCGATGTCGGAGGGGAGGGTGACGTAATGTCCGAAGTCAAGGTCGGCAAGGGCGAGACCTTGGACCAAGCTCTCCGCCGCTTTAAGCGCCAGTGCCAACGCGCTGGAGTGCTATCGGAAGTTCGCAAGCGGGAACACTACGAGAAGCCGAGCGTACGACGCAAGAAGAAGTCCGAGGCGGCGCGCAAGCGCAAGCACGGCTAAGATCCGGAGGGAGCTTCGTGCTCAGGGAACGTCTGAACGATGACATGCGCACGGCGCTCAAAGCGCGGGAGGCGGGCAAGGCCCGCCTCTCCGTGCTTCGCGTCGCGCTGGCCGCGGTGAAGAACCGGGAGATCGAGCTGAGGCGCGAGCTTACGGACGAGGAAGTCGTCGACGTGCTCGCGCGGGAGGTGCGCTCGCGCCAGGACGTCCTGCCGGACTACGAGCGGGGCGGGCGTGGGGACCTCGTCGAGAAGATGCGCGAGGAGATCGTCTGGCTGCAGGAGTATCTGCCGCAGCAGGTGAGCCCGGAGGAGATCGAGCAGGCCGTCAAGGCGCAGATCGCCGCGACGGGGGCGACCGGCATGCGGGACATCGGCAAGGTGATGGGGCCGGTGATGCAGGCTCTGCGGGGCCGGGCGGACGGGCGCCTCGTGCAGGAAACGGCGAAGCGCCTGCTGGGCGGGTAGCGCCCCGGAACGGAGGAGGTCCGGCGCGGTATGGCCGGACCTCCATTTTTCATGGTCCGAAGGCGTCCGCGCGAAGCGAAGGAGGGATCGTTGTGCCGGATAAAGATCCGCGGCGCAGTCGGGAGTCCTTCAACACGGTGGCCGAGCTCTACGCGCGGTACCGGCCGGGATACCCGGAGGCGGTCGTGGAGGACGTCGTCCGGTCCGCGGAGATATCCCCAGGCAGCCGGGTGCTCGAGATCGGCTGCGGGGCGGGGCAGCTGAGTGTGCCGCTCGCGGAGCGGGGCGCGGAGCTCCAGGCGGTCGAACTCGGAGCGGATCTCGCACGCATCGCTCGCCGCCGGCTGGCCCCGTTCCCGACGGCCAAGGTCCATGTGGCGGCGTTCGAGAGCTGGCCGCTGCCCCAGGAGCCGTTCGACGCCGTGGTCTGCGCGAACGCCTTCCACTGGCTCGATCCCGACGTGCGCTTTGCGCAGGCGGCCGCCGCCCTGCGCCCGGGTGGCAGGCTCGCGATCGTCGCCCCGCACCACGTGCGGGGCGACGACCCAGGCTTCTTCCGCCAGACCAACCGCTGCTACGTCAGGTGGGGACTGGGCGACGACCCGGAGTGGCTGCCGCCGACCGCGGAGGAGCTCTCCCCGGACTACCCGGAGATCGCGGACTGCCCCGCGTTCGGCTCGGTCGAGCGGCATCGCCTCGAGGCCGTGCGCCGCTTCACCACGGAGTCCTACATCGGCATGCTGCGCACGGACTCCCTGATCATCGGGATGGAGCCGAGGGAGCGCGAGGGCTTTCTCGCCGACCTTTCGGCCGTGATCGACCGGAGCTGCGGCGGTGAGGTGCTCTGGCACCAGGTCTACGGGGTCCTGGCCGCCGTCAGGCAGTAAGGCCGGGGACTTGGACGCGCCGGGGTCCATGGCGTCCCGGCCTTGGGGTGCGCGCGGCGCTTGCGCCATGGGAAGTGCAACCGTGGGGAGTCCGGCCTGGTCCTAGTCGAGAACCGCGCCCAGGGAGCGGGCGAGGGCGGCCGCCCCGTCCAGATCCAGCTTGACGCCGGTGAGGTCGAGCTGGCCGAGATCGACGCCCTCGAGGTTCGCCCCGCGCAGATCCGCGCCGCGGACCTTCGCGCCCGCCAGCAGGACCTGCCTGAGGTCGGCGCCGCGCAGGTCGGCCTGCTCCAGGTTGCAAAGCGAGAGGTCCGCCTCGCGCAGGCGCAGGCCGGCGAGCTTCTTGCGCCTGAGGTCGACGCCGCGCAGCGACGTCAGCGACCAGTCGCCTCCGTCGATCTCGAGCCCCGGCAGCTTCGCCTCGCCGAAGGAGCTGCCCGTGAGCCGGCAGTCGCGCAGGACGGCCTGCAGCAACGCGGTCGCCCCGCGGAAGTCGCAGCCGAGAAAACCGCAACCTTCCGCCGAAAGGCCGTTCAGATCGGCAGCCCAAAACCTGCATTCCGTGAAGGTGCACCCCGATAGGGTGGCCTCGGACCAGGCGGTGTCCGTGAAATCGCAGCGAACGAACCTGCAGTCGCGCAGATCCGCGCCGCGCGGCTCGTCCGGGGAGAACCTGCGATCTTCGTAGCATTCGGCTCGGAGGTTCACTTCGCGTGCCTCCCGCTGCGCCGCCCCATCGGCGAGGGCGCAGGCAAAGTCTGCCGCGGTCGGGCCGGGCGGCGAACCGGCATCCTGCGCGCGACGCGGCCGAGGACATGGCGGCGCCGCCGGAACGTCGTGAGATCTCCCCTTGGAGATCGCGGCTGGGGACCAAGAGACCCAGGTCGAGCGACGCCCCGGCGGCGCTCGAAGCGTCAGTCCGCCGTCAGGTGGCGGTGGAACTCCTGCCAGTCGTCGAGCTGGTTCAACACGGCGCCGTGGCGGATGCCGGCGTCCTTCGGAAAGCCGCAGTTCTCCAGGATGGCCTGGGCGCGTTCCTCGGGGAATTCGCGCCCGAGGATGTAGTCGTTCACCTTGTCGATCTTCTCCTGCGGCACGTGGCCGCCGAGCTTCTCGACGACCCAGGCCTCGAACCGGGCGTAGGTCGGCATCTCCGTGGTGAGGAAGGCGAGAACCTCCTCGCGGTCGAGGCCGAGCCCGTCCAGCACGACCTTGTCGAAGCCCTGCCCGCAGGGGTGGTAGCCGTCGGCCAGAAGACCCTTCTTGTCCAGGAGCACCTTGCTCCACAGGCGCGGAAGCTGGACGACGCCGAGAGGGCCCTTCGCCGCGACGGGGGCGATCGGCGGGAACTTGCGCATCTGCTTTCCTCCCATCGACGAGTTCGGCGGCTGGCCGCCTGTCCACCATTCTAGGGCTTTTGCCGCCGCCGCCGCCAGGACATGGCGTGCCCCCGGGCGGCATAGCCTGCATGGAGACGTTGGCAAGGGGGGCCCATGCCATGGCCGACCTGCGTCTCGGCCTGGGACGCTGGCTTGACCTGCCCGAGGCGACCAGCCTCGATCTGCCGCAGCTGCGCTGCATCGGCAATCTGCAGGTGCTCATCGAGAACCACCTCGGGGTGCGTTCGTTCAAGGACGGCGTCGCCGTCGTGGCGACCCGCATCGGCCCGCTCGAGATCTGGGGCCAGGAGCTGACGGTGGGAGCGGTCGACCGCGACGCGATCCTCGTCACTGGGCGCATCGAAGGCATGCGCTACCAGCGTGGCTGAGGGGCTCTGGCTGCGGCTGAGGTTCCGCGGCCCTACGGAGGAACTCTGGCAGGCGCTGGCGACCAGCGGCACGCCGGCGCGGCGCATCCAGCCGCAGGCGGACGGTCTCGTCTTCGACATCCCCTTCCATGGCCTGCGGCCCTTGCGCGGGCAGCTCGCCGGGCACGGCCGGCTGGCTCTTGTGGGCTATGGCGGCTGGCCGCTCATCCTGCGTTCCCTGCGGCGCCGACCCTGGCGGGCCGCCTGGCCGGCCGCGGCCTTCCTCGGCTACCTGGTCGCGTCGAGCTTCGTCTGGCAGGTGGCGGTCGTCGGGCCGCCGGGCATCCCCAAGGCGACGATCCTGGCGGCCGCCAAAGAGTTCGGGCTGCGCCCCGGCGTGTCGCGAGGCGCGATCGACCCCTTCCGGCTCGGCAAGAGGATCGAACTCAAGGTGCCGGGGCTGATCTTCGCCGCGGTGCGTCTCGACGGGGTGCGCGCCGTCGTCTACGCGGCGCCGGCCCTGAAGCCGCCCCTGGCCTTGCCCGAAGCCGCCAGGGGAGCACTCTTCGCCGCGGAGCGCGGCTACATCACGCGGGTTGTCGTGCTGCGCGGCCAGCCCCTCGTCAAGGCGGGCGACACGGTGGTGCGAGGCGAGCCGCTGGTCGCGCCCAACCAGGGCCAGAGCCGCGGTGAGGTGTTCGCCCGGATCTGGCGGCGCCTCGACTACACCTTCCCGCAGCGCTCCGAGCGCAGCTACGCGAGCGGGCGGCGGGCGACGCGCTGGTATATATCGTGGTCCGGGGGGCGAAAATGGACGCCGCTGGGATCCGCCGAGCCGTTCCGGCAGGCCCGCCGCGCGACCACCATCTGGAGGATTCCACTCTGGTCCGTCGAAGTGGCCCGCTATACATATGTCGAACTGCGTACGCTCAAGGTGGAGCGGACCCGGACATATGCCGAACTGCGCGCGACCTCCATGGCTCTCGCGGCGATGAAGCGCAGCATGCCGGGAGCGCAGCTTCTGTCGCTCCGCACTGAAGTGCGACGGATCGGCGGCAACCTCCAGGCGGAGGTTTACATCGAGGCCGAGACCGATATCGCGCAGGCCAAGGCAGGGGGCAGAACCCGAGATTGAGCGATGAGCGTTTCCAGAGCCGCTTCGAGGTGCCCGACAATCGCACCGCGGAGCAGATCTTCGGTCATCTGGACGAGAATCTGCGCGTGATCCAGGAGGCGTTTCCGGTCGAGATCGCGAGCCGCGGCAATGCCGTGCTGATCGGCGGCGAGGCGGCGGACAGGGAAGCGGTGCTCCGCGTCTTCGCGGAGCTTCTCGAGCACGCCGCGAGCGGCGGCCGCATCGGTGTCGGCGATGTGCGGCAGGCGATCCGGAGTTCGCAGCGCGAGGGCGGCAACGAGCCGCAAGGGGCCATCGTCGTCACGACGCGGGGGCGTGGCATCCGGCCGAAGACCTCCGGCCAGCGGACGTACGTCGAGGCCATCCGCGGCCACGACATCGCGTTCGGCATCGGCCCCGCGGGCACGGGCAAGACCTATCTCGCGATGGCGATGGCGGTGGCGGCCTTGAAGGCGCGGCAGGTCCAGCGCATCATCCTGACGCGGCCGGCGGTCGAGGCGGGCGAAAAGCTCGGCTTCCTGCCCGGCGATCTGCAGGACAAGGTCGATCCGTACCTGCGGCCGCTCTACGACGCGCTCTTCGACATTCTCGGCATGGAGCAGGTCGATCGCCTGCGCGAGCGGGCGGTGCTCGAGATCGCGCCGCTCGCCTATATGCGCGGGCGCACGCTCGACGACTCCTTCATCATCCTCGACGAGGCGCAGAACACGACGCCGGAGCAGATGAAGATGTTCCTGACGCGCATGGGCTTCGGCTCGAAGGCGGTGATCACCGGCGACGTGACGCAGGTGGACCTGCCGAGGGGCCAGTTCTCGGGACTCCAGGAGGCGGCCGACCTGTTGCGCGACATCGAGGGCATCGCCTTCGTCTACCTCGACGACCGGGACGTCGTCCGCCACGAGCTCGTGCAGAAGATCATCAAGGCGTACGAAATGAGGGCCCAGTCCCCCTAAGGCAGGAGAGATGAACCTATGGCGCGCCGTCTGTCCCTCTGGTACCAGGCGGTAGGACACCGCAGGCTGGGCTGGATCGTGGGCGGCTTCATCGCGGTGACGCTCCTCCTGATGAGCGGCCTCTTCACGGGGCAGGTTTCCTTGCACGCGGGGGAGATCGCCTCGCGCGACATCTACGCGCCGCGCCGCGAACTCAACCAGCCCCTCTACCAGCAGCTCAGGCAGCAGGCCCTGGCCTCGGTGCAGCCGATCTACGTCACCGACCAGAAGGCCCTGCCCAACATGGAGAACAAGATTTCGGGCGTCTTCACGACGGTAGGTGCCCTGCAGCAGAGCCTGCCCAAGGGCACCTCGCCGTCGGCGGCCCAGGCCGCCTGGACGGAGCAGGTGGGCATCTCGCTGCCGCAGGCCGACATCACGGCGATCCTGAAGCTGACGCCGCAGGAGCTGACAAACCTGCAGCACCTGGCGTCGGCGGTGGCGTCGCGCGTGCTCCAGCAGGCGAACTACCAGCCTTCGCAGATCGCCGCGGAGCGCGATGCGCTCTCCCTGTCGGTGGAGTCCCTCGGCCTCAGCCAAGCCTCGGAGACCTACTTCCTGACGGCCGTGGAACGGCAGGCCGCCACGCCGAACATGCGCGTCTCCGCGTCGGAGACGGCGCTTGCCCGCACCCGCGCCGTCAACGCCGTGCCGCCGCCCGTGATCGAGCAGGGCCAGCTGCTGATCCAGCGCGGCGCGCGCGTCACGAAGTCGGACATCGCGATCCTGCGCCAGTTCGGCCTATTGAACGGCCAGCAGAACTGGCCCGCGCTGGGCGGCGCACTGGTGCTGGCGGCGGCGGCCCTCGCGGTGCTCTTCATGTACCTGCAGCGCTTCTTCCCAAGCGTGATGCGGGACGAGTCGAACGTCGGGCTCGTCGTGGTGCTGCTGGTGGGAGAACTCGGCCTCGCGCGCCTCGCCCTGCTCGTCTCGCCTTATCTGGTGCCGCTGGCGGCGGTCGCCGTGCTTGGAGCCATGCTCTTCGACGCGCGCATCGGCCTCGGCATCGGCCTCCTGGACGGACTTCTGCTCCAGGCCGCCTTCGGCGTCGACCCGCGGGCGACGGTGGTCCTCGCGGTGCAGACCCTGGTCGGCGCCCTCGCGGTCCAGCGTCTCGCGGACCGCAACCAGCTGCTGCGGGCAGGCGGCGCGGTGGCCCTGAGCGGCGTGCTGACGCTCGGCACGCTCGAACTGCTCGGCGCGCCGTTCGCGCCCGATCCGACGTTCTGGCCGTCGCTCGGCTGGATCATCGGCGGCAGCCTCATTTCCGTAGGGGCCGCCCTGGCCGCGGCGCCGCTCCTGGAGAACGGCTTCGGCGTCCTGACGAGCCTGAGGCTCCTCGAGCTGTCGTCGCCGAGCCAGCCCTTGCTGCGGCGCCTGCTGCTCGAGGCGCCGGGGACGTACTACCACTCCCTCGTCGTCTCCAACCTCGCGGGGGCGGGCTGCGACGCCATCGGCGCGCAGAGCCTCCTGACCCGCGTCGGCGCCTTCTACCACGACATCGGCAAGATGCGCCGCCCGTACTTCTTCATCGACAACCAGACCGACATGGAGAACCCGCACGACAAGCTGTCGCCGATGCTCTCGACGCTCGTCATCACGTCGCACGTCAAGGACGGCCTCGAGCTCGCGCAGGAGTACCGCCTGCCGCGCGATCTCTGGCGTTTCATCGCCGAGCACCACGGCACCACCCTGGTGCAGTACTTCTACCACAAGGCGAAGGAAGCGCATCCGGAGAACCCGCCGCGCGAGGAGGACTTCCGTTATCCGGGGCCGAAGCCGCAGAGCCGTGAGACCGGTGTCCTGATGCTGGCCGACACCTGCGAGGCGGCGGTGCGCGCGATGCGTGGCCGCACGACGGGCGGGATCGAGGCGACCGTCAAGCGGCTGATCCAGGAGCGCCTCTACGAGGGCCAGCTGGACGAGACCGACCTGACGCTCAGGGACCTCGACCTGATCGGCAAGGCTTTCAGACCCAAGGGCTCGAGGAGCTTCTGCGCCGGCGCGGCTAGGAATGGAGGGAGCGCCCCTTCGGGGGGCGCGCGACCGCTTGGTGGACATCGAGGTGCGGCAGGACGAGGTGGCGCTCGACAGTTCCGTGCTGCGGGCCATGGAGCTCAGCATCGAGACCTGCCTCGAGGCCCAGGGGCTCAAAGGCTCCGAGGTCTCGCTGAGCATCGTGGACGACCGCGAGATGCACGAGCTCAATCTGCAGTATCGTGGCGTCGACCGCACGACGGACGTGCTGAGTTTTCCCCTCGAGGAGGACAGGCCCAAGGAGCCGTGCCTCCTCGGCGATATCATCGTTTCCGCTCCGAAGGCGAAGCAGCAGGCGGAGGAGTACGGCCACAGCCTGCTGCGCGAGATGAGCTTCCTCGTCGTGCACGGGACTCTGCATCTCCTGGGCTACGACCACATGACGCCCGAAGAGGACGAGGAGATGCAGCGCCTGCAGGAAGAGGTCCTGGCGGGCCTCGGCATCACGCGCTGATGCGCCCGGCGGCGTTTCGCTTCGCGCTGCGCGGCGTGGCTCTCGCCTTCGGCGCGGAGGCGAACATGCGCATCCACCTCGCCGTCGCGGAGATCGTCGTCTACCTTGCGGTGGTGGAAGGTGTCGACGCGGCCAGGTGGGCCGTGCTCATCCTGGCGATCGCCTTCGTGCTCGCGCTCGAACTCGTCAACACGGCGGTGGAGCGCGCGGTCGATCTTACGGTAGGCAGCAGACAGGAGCGGCTTGCGGCCGCCGCCAAGGACGCGGCCGCCGGGGCGGTGCTGATCGGCGCGGTGGGGGCGGCGGCGGTCGGACTCGTGCTGCTCTGGCCAGGACTTGTCCGCCTGGCGGCCGTGCCCGGCAAGCCGCCGCTCGAGCTCGGGTTCCTGCTGCTGCTCGTGGCCCTCGTGCTGACCTTCCGGCCGCCTGTGCGCCGGCGCGGACCGGGCCAATGAGCGGCTACCGCGAGACCCAGGCGGTGGTGCTGCGTTCGCAGGACCTCCGCGAGGCGGACCGGCGCCTCTCGCTGCTGACGCCGGAGGGACGCTGCCTCGCGCGCGTGCCTGGCGCGCGCAAGGCGAAGAGCAGGCTCGCCGGGCTCCTGCAGGCGGCGTCACTCGTCCAGGTAACGCTCTACGAGCGTCCCGGGGCGCAGGCGGTGGTCACGGGGGCCTCGCAGATCGCGTCGTTCCGCCGCCTGCACGAGGACCTTGTGCGGGTTGCGGCGGCGCAGGTGCTGCTCGAGATCTGCGATGTGCAGAGCGGCGAGGAGGAGGCGCTGCGGCCCTTCGCCATGCTGGCGCAGGCCCTGCATCTTTTGGACGAGTCCCCGGACCCCGCGTCCGCCTGGCTGCAGGGAGAACTGGGTCTCCTGGCCGCGTACGGCTGGGGCCTCGAACTCTCGCGCTGCGTTGGCTGCGGTGGGGAGCTGAGACCGCCGCTCAAGTACCAGACGGAGCTCGGCGGCGTCACCTGCGGGCACTGCGCCGCGATGGGGGGCGTCGTGGCCGGCGAGGCCGCACTCTCGGCCCTGCGGGCGGCAGCGGCGGGAGAGCCGCCTGGGCCTGGCGCGGCGGAAGCCAGGGCGCTTCTGCACCTCACCTGGCGCGCGCACCTAGAGGCGCCGCTGCGCTCCGCCGCTTTCGCGGAAAGCGTGCTGGGCGGATAGGAACTGGAAGGAAATGGCCATAAAGTGCCGAAGTACTGGACCCGAGAGGAGCGTGGCGGCGGTGGACGAGGAGACACGCCGGTATCTGGACGTCCTGCGTGAGGACATCGTCTCGAGAACTGCCGCGCATACGGACGAACAGTTCGCGAGGTCGATGGCGCGCTCGGACGAACAGTTCGCGAAGGCCATGGCGCGCTCGGAGGAGCAGTTCGCGAGGGCCATGGCCCATACGGATGAGCGCTTCGACCAGGCGATGGCGCACACGGACGAGCAGTTCGCGAGGGCCATGGCGCATACGGATGAGCGCTTCGACCAGGCGATGGCGCACACGGACGAGCAGTTCGCGAGGGCCATGGCGCATACGGACGCAAGGTTTGACCTCGCCGAGGAGCAGGTGCGTGGAACCATGATGCTGCTCGAGCGCATGGAGCATACGCTACAGGTGGTCGCGGAGAGCGTCGTCCTGAGGACGGAGGGCCTGGGCCGGATCGCGGACGACCACGAGCGGCGGATCGGCGATCTCGAGCGCCGTGTCCCGTAGAGACGTGGCCGTCCAGGGGAGAACGTCCGCAACTTGACTTCCGACCTGACGCTTGGCACTCTGGTTATGGAAGGCAATGCGCGGGAGGGAAACGCCCCGCCGAGCTGCCAAGCGAGCCCGGGGTGGTGGAAGCCGGGCCGGCTCACGGCGTTTCCGGCGCCCGCAAGCCTGGGGAGGAACACGGCCGTCGGCCGTCAGTAAAGCCCCTTCGAAGAGTGGCCCCCGCAAGGGGGAAGCAGGGTGGAACCGCGGGAGGCGCCTCCCGTCCCTGAGGGACGGAGGCGCCTATCTTCTTGGCCGGGAGGCGAAGGCCCTGACCCTGCAGGAGCTGATGTTCGCCCTTGCGCGCTTCTGGGCGGACGCGGGCTGCTTCATCGGGCAGCCCTACGACGTCGAGAAGGGCGCGGGCACGATGAATCCCCTCACCTTCTTCCGCTCGCTCGGACCCGAACCCTGGCGCGTCGCGTACGTCGAACCATCCCGGCGGCCGGCCGACGCGCGCTTCGGCGAGAATCCGAACCGACTCTACAAGCACCACCAGTACCAGGTGCTTCTGAAGCCGTGCCCCGCCAATGTCCAGGACCTCTACCTCGGCTCGCTGGCCGCCATCGGCCTCGACGCGAAGGCGCACGACGTGCGCTTCGTCGAGGACAACTGGGAGGCCCCGACGCTGGGTGCCTGGGGCATCGGCTGGGAGGTCTGGGTGGACGGCATGGAGATCACCCAGTTCACCTACTTCCAGCAGATGGGCGGGATCGAGCTCGACGTCCTGCCGGTGGAGATCACCTATGGCCTCGAGCGCATCACCGCGTACGTCCAGGGCGTCGAGAACGTCTTCGACGTCGAGGTGGTGCCGGGTCTCAAGTACGGCGACATCGTGCGGCGCGAGGAGTATGAGCACTCCGCCTACAGCTTCCTTCACGCCGACACGCACTATCTGATGCAGAGCTTCCAGGGCGCCGAGCAGGAAGCGCGGCGCGCGGCCGAGCAGGGGCTCTACTTCGCCGCCTACGACCACGTGCTGCACTGCTCGCACCTCTTCAACGTGCTCGAGGCCAGGGGGGCGATCGCTCCGGCGCAGCGCACGGAGTACATCGCGCGCATCCGGGACGGGGCGCGCCGCGCCGCGGAGCTCTACCTCCAGGACCGGGAAGCGAAAGGCTTCCCGCTCACGGGGAGGGTATCGGCATGGAGCTGATCGTCGAGCTCGGCTTCCCGGAACTCCCGTCCGGCACCATCGCGCCCGCGGCCGACGAACTCCTTGAGGCTCTGCGGGCAGCGGCCGAGGCGGCCGGGCTCCTCGAGGAGGACTTCCGCACCGCCGTCTACTCGACGCCGAGGCGGCTCTGCGCGGTGATCGACGGCCTGAGGCCGCGCCAGAGCGACCGCGTCGTGGAGGTTCGGGGACCATCCCTCAAGGCGGCCCTCGACCAGGACGGCAATTACACCCAGGCGGCCCTCGGCTTCGCGCGGGGCCAGGGAGTCCCGCCCGAGCAGCTCGAGCGGCGGGAGACA
>JAJZIE010000180.1 GCA_021810725.1 Bacillota bacterium
GAAGCCCGGGCACTCCTTGACGCGCACCGGGATGCGGCGGATGCCCTCCACGAACTCCACGCCGGAATCGACCGTCTCGTCGTCGGTCGCGTCGCCGCCGATCACCTCGACGAGCCGCATGACCGAGGCCGGGAAGAAGAAGTGCAACCCGAGGAAGCGCGAAGGCTTCTCGAGCCCCTTCGCCACCTCGCTGACGGGCAGCGCCGAGGTGTTGGTCGCGATCATCGCCGTCCGCGGCAGGTTCCCCTCGACCTCCCGCAGCACCGAGCGCTTCAGGTCGAGCTTCTCGGGCACTGCCTCGATCGCGAGATCCACGTCCGAGAAGCCCTGGTAGTCGAGTTGGGCCGTGACCAAGGCGAAATGGTCCTCGGCCTCGCGCTGCGTCATGCGCCCACGCTGCACGCGCCGCTCATAGATGCCCTTGATGTGCTTCATGCCGCGCCCGAGCTGCTTCTCGTCGACATCCTTCAGGATGACCGGCAGCCCCGAGAGGGAGATCACCTGCGCGATCTCCGCGCCCATCGTGCCGGCGCCGATCACCGCCGCCTTGAAGACGTACATCAGTCCACCACCTCCAGGATCACGCTGGCTCCCTGGCCGCCGCCGACGCAGAGCGTGGCGAGACCGTAGCGCACCCCGCGCCGCCGCATCTCGTGCACGAGCGTCGTCACGAGGCGCACGCCGGTCGCCCCGATCGGGTGGCCGAGCGCCAAGGCGCCGCCGTTCACGTTGACGATGCCGCGGTCCCACTTCATCTCCCGCTCCACCGCGAGGTACTGCGCGGCGAACGCCTCGTTGATCTCGATCAGGCCGATGTCCGCCATATCGAGTCCGGCGCGCCCCAGGGCCTTGCGCGTCGCGCCGACCGGCCCGAGGCCCATGCGCCGGGGATCGAGGCCCACGAAGGCGTAGCTTACGATGCGCGCGAGCGGGCTGAGGCCCTGGGCCCTGGCCCAGTCCTCGTCCGCGAGCACGGTCGCGGCGCCGGCGTCGTTGAGCGGCGACGAGTTGCCGGGTGTGACGCGGCCGCCCTTGCGGAACGTCGCGGGCGCCGTCGCCAGGCGCTCCACGGAGAGGCCCGCGAGGATGCCCTCATCCTGGCGCAGCACCTCCGCCTCGCCGCGACGCGACGGGATCTCGACCGGGGCGATCTCGTCCTTGAACAGGCCGGAGCGGCTGGCCTTGAAGGCCTTCTGGTGGCTCTGCACCGCAAGTTCGTCCATCTCGCGCCGCGAGATGTCGTAGTCGTCCGCAAGGATTTCCGCCGTCTCGCCCATGACCATGCCGGTGTAGTAGTCCGTGAGGCCCTCCCAGATGCCGTCGCGCACCTCGCCGTGGCGCAGGCGCATGCCCCAGCGCGCCCCGTAGAGCAGGTACGGCGCCGTCGACATGCTCTCCGCTCCGCCCGCCAGCACCACCTTGGCCTCGCCGAGCGCGATCTCCTGCGCCCCGTTGACGATGGCCTGGATGCCGGACGCGCAGTTGCGCTGAACGGTGTAGGCCGGCACCTCCACGGGCAGGCCGAGCGCGAGGCCCACCTGGCGGGCGAGGTTCGCCTCCGCGATCGGCATGCCGCCGGAGCCGAAGATGACCTCGTCGATCTGCCCGCCCTCCACCCCGGACGCCTCGATCGCCGCTGCCGCCGCCACCCGGCCGAGATCGGTCGCGTGCACATCGCGCAGGGCGCCTCCGAAACTCCCGACCGGTGTCCGCTTGGCACTCAGGATGACTGTCGCCAACGCTACTCCTCCTTCTTCTGCTCGGTCGCCTCCGCCACCAGCACGCGCCGCAGCACCTTGCCGATCGCCGTGCGGGGCAGTTCCTCCCGGAGCTCGAACTGGCGCGGTGTCTTGTAGCCGGCGAGGCGCTCGCGGCAGTAGGCCTGGAGCTCCTCGACCGTCGGCCGCCGGTCCGGCCAGGGCACCACGACCGCCCGCACCACCTGGCCGCGCCGCTCGTCGGGCACGCCGACGACGACCGCCTCGCGCACCCCCGGATGGCGCAGGAGCACCTCCTCCACCTCGCGGGGATAGACGTTGAAGCCGCTTACGATGATGACGTCCTTCTTGCGGTCCACGATGCTGCAGTAGCCGTCCTCGTCGATCATGCCGAGGTCGCCGGTGCGCAGCCAGCCGTCCTGCAGCACGGCGGCCGTCTCGGCCGGCGGGCCCCAGTACCCCAGCATCACCTGCGGCCCCTTGACCGCGAGTTCCCCGACCTCTCCCGGCGGGAGCTCCCTGGTCGGGTTCTCGGGGTCGAGGATCCGCTGCAGGGTGTCCGGGAAGGTGCGACCCACCGTGCCGCTGCGCCGCTCGCCGCCGAGCGGATTGCAGTGCGTCACGGGACTCGCCTCCGTAAGCCCGTAGCCCTCGACCAGAACTCCGCCCGTCAGGCGCTCGAAGCGCTCCTGCAACTCCAGCGGCAGCGGCGCCGAACCGGAGATGCAGTAGCGGATCGAGCGGATGTTCCAGCGCTCGACGTGCGGCGAATCGGCCACCGCCTGGTACATGGCCGGCGCACCCGGGAAGAGCGTCGGTTTGAAGCGGCGCACCTCCCGGGCCGTCTCCTCCGGGTTGAACCGTGGCACGAGGTCGATTTCGGCGCCCGTGAGAATGCCGAGGTTCAGGGCGACCGTCATGCCGAAGACGTGGAAGAACGGCAATACCGCCAGGACTCTCTCCTGGCCGGCCTGGTAGCTTGGCATCCACGCCTCGGCCTGCAGGGCGTTCGCGACGAGGTTGCGGTGCGAAAGCATGGCCGCCTTGGGCACGCCCGTCGTTCCGCCGGTATACTGCAGAAGCGCGACGTCATCCGCGGAACCGGGCTCCGGCAGGGTTGCACCCTGGCCGGCCCCCAGCAGCCGCTCCAGGGAGATCGATTCTCGCGGCATCTCGGGTCCTTTCTCCCGCAGGCCCTGCAGGAAGCCGAGCAGCGGCGGCAGGTAGTCCCGGATGCGCGTCGTCACGAGCAGCGCCTTGCCGATCTCGTCCTTCAGGCGCGGCACGACGAGATCGAGCGCCACCACGGCGCGCGGCTCCGCGTCGCGCATCTGGATTCCGAACTCGCGCGGCGTGTAGAGGGGATTCGTCGGCACCACCAGCGCGCCCGCGCGCATCGCGCCGTAGTAGGCGATCACCATCTGCGGCGCGTTCGGCAGCACGAGCGCCACCCGGTCGCCAGGCCGCACGCCGCTGGCGACGAGCCCCTGCGCGAACCGCTCGACGCTCGCCATGAGCTGCCGATAGGTGGTCGTGCGGCCGAAGAAGCGCAGTGCGGGGCGGTCGGGGAAGCGCTGCGCCGTGCGCTCGAGGAGCTGCCAGATCGCGAGATCGGGGTAGTCGAGGTGCCTGAGCCAGGGACTGTGGTCCTGAGCGGTCGCCAGCACCAAGGCCATTCACTCCCTTCAGCCTTGCGCCGTCACCTCGGGAGCAACCTGTGCCCAGAGGATCTCGGCGATGTCCTCCACCTCGCCGCCGCCCTCCGCCTTGACGCCGTCCGTCATCATGCTGAGGCAGAACGGGCAGCCTGTCGCGACCACGTCCGCTCCGGTCGCGACCGCCTCCTTAGCCCGCAGCCGGTTGACGCGCGGAGCGCCTTCCTCGCGGAAGGCCCAGCCGCCGCCGGCTCCGCAGCAGAAGGAGTCGCGGCCATGGTGCGCCATCTCGACGACGTCGCCACCGGCAGCCTTCAGCACCTCGCGCGGCGCGGCGAAGACGCCTTCGTAGCGGCCGAGGTAGCAGGGGTCATGGTAGGTGATGCGACGGCCACCCGCCGCCGCCCTGAGCCGGCCTGTGACCAGCGCCGTCTGCAGGTACTCGCTGTGGTGCACGACCTCGAAGTCCGCGCCGAACGCCCGGTACTCGTCGCGGAGCTGGTGCAGGCAGTGCGGACACATCGTGACGATGCGCCGCGGCGCCACCTCCTTGAGCGTCTGGACATTCTGCTCGGCCTGCATCTGGTAGAGGTACTCCTGTCCGGCGCGGCGGGCCGGGTCGCCCGTGCAGCTCTCGCGTCGGCCAAGCACCTTGACGTCCTCGCCCATCGCCAGGAGGAGCTGAGCCAGAGCCCTTGCCACCTTCTGCGCGCGCGGATCGAAGGCGCCGGCGCAGCCGACCCAGAGCAGGGTCTCGCAAGGCTCGCCGCTCTGCCACTCGCGGATCGGCAGGCCTTCCATCCACGTGGTGCGGCTGGCCTGCGCGCCGCGGAAGGGGTGTCCGCGCTCCTCGATGCCCTGCACGGCCTCGGCGAGCCCGGAGGGCAGCTCGCCCTCCTCCATCACGCGGAAGCGGCGCATGCCGACGATCTTGGGCACGTGCTCGATGTCGACCGGGCACGCCTCCATGCAGGCGCGGCAGGTGGTGCAGGCAAAGAGCGTCTCGTCCTTGATCGCCGCCGTCAGGGGCTCATCGGGGTGCAGATGCGCATGCTCGCGCAGGTCGAGGATGAGCTTCTTCGGCGACAGAGGCTTCTGCGACGCGAACGCCGGACACGCCTCCTCGCAGCGCCCGCACTCGGTGCAGGCGTCGAGGTCGACGAGATCCTTCACGGTGAGATCGGTGAGGAAGTTCGCGCCGAGCCGCTCTGCCGTCTCGAGGTTCGGTGCGTCGAGCACCTTCGGGCGTTCGGGCTCCGAGAGGAAGATCGCGAGCGGGCTCGTGAAGAGGTGGAAGAGCTTGCTGTAGGGGATCGCGGCGAGGAAGCTGAACGCGAGCAGGAGATGGAACCACCAGAGCGAGCGGTGGATGATGAGCGCCGCCGGGATGCCGAGGTGCAGCGCCCCCCAGAGGTTCGCGAGCGCGAAGCCGACGAAGGAGTAGGCGCCCCACGGGTCGTGCGTCGCGTAGATGCGCATCGACTGCAGCACGAAGCCGGTGATCAGGATGATGAGCAGCGAGAAGGGCACGAAGAAGTCCGCCCACTCCCGCGTCAGGGCCTGAGGGCGCAGCCCGTAGCGGCGCCAGAGGAAGATGCAGAGCGCGATGATGCCGGCGAGGCCGGCGGCGTCCAGCGTGAACGACTCGAACCAGAGGTAGAAGGCGCCCTGCATCACCGGCAGCCCGAAGTCCGCCTTCAGCATCACGACGAGCGTGCCGATGAAGAGCAGCACGAACGCGACGGCCAGCGCGACGTGCGCGTAGCCCTGCAGGCGCTTCTTGACGACCCGCTGCTGCAGGCCGGCGTGCTGCATGAGCCGGCGCAGGCGCGGCCCGAGCGGCCGCAGCGGCCGGCGCTGCCCCGTCCTCCAGACGCGGTAGCGCCGGTAGACGCCGTAGCTGAACACGATCACGAGGATCGCGAACGGCAGGTACATCCACTCGTGGTCCGGGATGTTCCATTAGATGACGCG
>JAJZIE010000181.1 GCA_021810725.1 Bacillota bacterium
GAGATCGAGGCTCCAGGCTACCGGATTCCGCACGGCTCGGTCCTGCTCGAGGTGGAGGGGACCGGTTACGAGTCCCGCCACCACCATGCGCAAGGCGGCGGTGGCAAGTGGAGCGCCGCATTCGTCATCTGGCCGGCCCTGCCCGACGATCTTCGGGAGGTGACGTTCATCCTGCGCCAGGGCGTGGCCATGGAACCGCCGGTGGAGACGCCGCTCGAGATCGGCGCCCCCCTCGTGTTCGGGCCCGCTCAGAAGTAGAGGTTCAGGGTCTTCCACCGCATGGTGGGACAGCACGAGCAGCGGGCCGCGAAGCGCCGCCGCACGGATCGTTCGTGGCCTGGGTTCAGCGAACGAGAGGCCGCATGCTGGTCGCGAACTTCTCCAGCGTCGCCACCGACACCCCGCGCCCCGTGAGGTAGACGAGCACCTGCCTATGGTAGGTACGGCCGACGCCCCGATAGGTCGTCTTGCCGCCCAGGTACCAGACGAGGTGGAAGTTGCCCGAAGGGCCCTGTGCGAAGTGGATTTGCCCCACGCCGACGGAGAACTTGCCGAGCTTGGTCAGCCTGAGGTGCTTGGCGGCCGTCAGGAAGCGGATCGCGCCAAGCAGCGAGGTCTGCACCGTCGGCAGCTCGCTCACGCCCACGACGCCGGGCAGCATCGCGCCGGTCTTGAGGTCGGACGAGAGCTTCTGGGGCGCGCAGGTCAGCCCGAACTGCCAGAACGGCAGTTCCTGCTGGGACGGCGGAGTCAGGGGTCCGATCTGCACACGCGCCGCGGGCTCATAGCCGCCCGCGCAACGGTAGTGCGGCATGTCGGGCGCGAGCAGGCCGAGCGACGCGGGGATGGACGTCATGCGCTTCGGCGCCGAGTCGTTGCGTTCGAGAAAGACCGCTACGGAGGGCCTGGCGGAGGCGCTCGACGCGGTGGTCGCGCAGCCAGCCAGGAGAACCGGCGCCAACGCACCCAGCAGCACAGCGGAAGCTTTCAAGTCGTCCCTCCGTTCTCGATCCGGCGCTTCTCCGGGACCGCGGGCCTCACCCATGTCCACGCACGAACCGCCACCAGTTGAACGCGGTCGGCGTCATCCCGGTGTCGGACCAGAAAGAGGTCACGGCGACGGTGGTCGTCTGCCCCCGCGAACGCACCTGTACGATAGGCTCGAACATGTAGGCCACGGGTCCCTGGGGCGGTCTACCGGCCAGGACGAGCGCCTCGGGCCCTTTCGGCCGGTCGCAGGCACCGGGCGTCATGGCGCGCAGTACGGCCGCGAGATGTTGCGGGGTGCCCTGCGTTGCCGCCGTCGCGTTGGCCACGGAGAGGCAGCGCGGGCTTTGCCAGGGGCCTGCCACCGGGTTCGCGGCGGCCACCGCCAGGACGTCCTGAGGCACTCTGGTCAGGATCACGGCGAGGGGCGAGGCCTGGCCAGGAGCATTTGAAGCGACAAGGGGCGCGAACCCGGGCATCGTCTGCACCGTCTGCGCGGGCATGGCCCAAAGGTCTTTCATGGCACGGAAGGTGGTTCTGTAGCCTGACCAGACGAGGCCGATGCTGGCGATGTTCCCGGGCTCCAGGGCCGGCGCGATGCCGTCGACGCGCAGGCTGACCGCCACGGCCCGCGGCGCGAAGAACGATACGGGCGCGGCTTGCGCGGGGGCCGAGACCTGCCCGCCAGGCAGGGCCAGGATGACGGTCGCGGGCGGTGGCGTGGTGTCCCAGGGCCATGCTCGCACCCAGAAAACCAGCACGTCCGGCGGTTCCATCGTGATGACTCCGCGGGTGTCGGGAAGGTAGTAGCCCGGCCTGGCGCGCGCCGGGAGCCACCAGGCGAGCAGCGCCAGGGCGGCGGCCGCGAGCAGTGCTGGCACGGTCCAAGCGAGGGCGCGCAAGAACTTTCCTGTGGCCATGCCGGCGACACCTCCGACTAGAATACTATTTCTGGAGGTGTGGGAAGTCTACGGAATCCCTTGGGGAGAAGGGACGCAGGATCCCGCACGGTCTTGGCGAACCCCGTACCAACCGGTCGGTCTGGCGTCCTGCGGCTGTCCGGTGCCGCGGGCGGGGCCGGCCTCTCGCGCGGGGGAGGACGACGGGATGAAGGTGCCACTGAACGTGCGGCGGTTCCTCGATCATGCGGCCAGCATCTACGGCGACAAGATCGGCGTCATCGACCAGGACGGCCAGTGGACCTACCGGGAGTTCAAGGAGCGCGCCTGGCGGCTGACGAACGCCCTCAAGTCGATGGGCGTCGGGGCGGGCGACCGGGTCGCGGTGCTCGGCTACAACAACCACCCTCTGCTCGAGGCCTACTACGGCGTCGTGCAGTTCGGCGCGGTGCTCGTGCCGCTCAACATCCGGCTGACGCTCGAGGAGATCGTCTACATCGCCTCGGACTGCCAGCCGAAGGTGCTCCTCTTCGACTCCGACTTCGAGGCCTGGGCCGTCGCGCTGCGCGGCCGCCTGCCCGATCTCTCGCTCGTCGAGATCCGTATCGAGGGTAGCCACGACGGCTACCAGGGCTATGAGGAGCTTTTGGCGCAGGCGTCGCCGGAGCCGCTTGCGGACATGGTGGACGAGGACAGCGTGGCGGAGATCTTCTACACCTCCGGCAGCACCGCCCGGCCGAAGGGCGTCGCCCTGACGCAGCGCAGCCTCTACCTGCACGCTCTGCAGTGCGGCTTCGGCATGGGCATCGACGACACGATGGTGCTGCTGCACACGATCCCGCTCTTCCACGTCAACGGCTGGGGGACGCCGCACTACGTCACGGCCCTTGGCGGCACCCACGTCATGCTGCGCCGCTTCATCCCCGCGACGGTGCTGGAGCTCGTCGAGCGCTACCGCGTCACCAACGCCGCCTTCGTCCCGACGATGGTCGGCATGCTGCTTTCGGAACCCACCCGCGGGACGCGGGACCTCTCGAGCCTCAGGCAGATGAACGTCGGCGGCGCGCCGTCGCCCTCGAGCTTCGTCGCGGCGAGCATGGAGGCGCTGGGCGGGGAGTATCTCGGCGGCTACGGCCTTTCGGAGAGCTCGCCCGTCGTCTCGGTCTCGCGCCTCAAGTCCGGCCTGCGCGAGGCGCCGCGGGAACTGCAGGATCGCCTCAGGGGCTTCGCGGGCCTGCCCATGGTGGGGGTGGAGGTGCGGCTCGAGGGACCCCTCGGCGAGGAACTGCCCTGGGACGGGGAATCGGTCGGAGAGCTTCTGGTGCGGGCGGACAGCGTGATGCAGGGCTACTGGAACCTGCCCGAGGAGACCGAGGCCGCCCTGCGCGGCGGCTGGCTCCACACCGGGGACATGGCCTTCATCCACCCCGAGGGCTACATCAAGATCGTCGACCGCAAGAAGGACATCATCATCTCCGGCGGCGAGAACATCAGTTCCGCCGAGATCGAGGACGTGCTCTACGGCCACCCGGCGGTGCGCGAGTGCGCGGTGGTGGGGCGACCGGACGAGAAGTGGGGCGAGGTCGTGCACGCCGCCGTCTCCCTGAAGCCGGGCCTGGCGGCGACGCCGGAGGAGATCCTCGCCTACGTGCGCGGCCGGGTGGCATCCTTCAAGGCGCCGCGGACGATCGAGATCTGGGATGACCTGCCGAAGACCGGCACGGGCAAGGTGCTCAAAGCGGCCATCCGCGGCCGCCTGCGCCGGGATGCCGAGGAGCGTTAGCCCGCAGCCTTTTCTACCATGGCGGCAGGATCCGGGCCGCACGCTCGCGAAGGCCTCGGCAGCAGTGCAGAAGCGGGGTGGCCCTTTTGCCTTCGGACGATGACGAGATCCTCTCGCCGGACGACGAGATCTCGTGGCTCGCGCTGACGGCCGGTACCAAGGTGGTCACGAGCGACGGCAGGCACGTCGGCCACGTGACGCACGTGCTCGGGGACCTCTCCGAGGACGTGTTCGACGGCATCGGCGTAAGCCATGGCCTGCTCGGACAGGTGATGGTGCCGAGGCGCGCGATCGCGCGGATCACGCGCGCCGCCGTGTATCTTTCCGTCGCGGAGGCGGAATTTGGCCAGGTCGCGAAGGCCTACGCCGAGGAGCGCATCTACGACGCCAGGGAAGGCAGGCGCAAGGCGCGCTGGAGCCGCGAGGAGGACGACGAGCGGTTCTGACGCTTCGGCGGACGCCCTGGCGTCCGTCCTTCCGTTTGGCATACCGACCGGTCGGCTTGCTCCCGTGATCCGAGCGCGACGAGGAGGGCCCAAGGGATGGATTTTCACCTCTCGCCGGAAGAGAAGCTGATCCTCGAGACGGTGCGCACGTTTGTGGACGCGGAACTCATGCCGCTGGAGCAGGATCTCCAGCAGGCGGAGCTCGCAGGGCGCGGCGGGGACTTCCCCGACGAGGAGACGCTGCGCCGCCTGCAGGGAAGGGCGCGCGATTTCGGCCTTTGGGCGCTCCAGGTGCCTGAGGAGTACGGAGGGCTCGGCCTCGGCCAGCAGCTCATGGCCTTGATCACGATGGAGGTCCACCGCTGCCTCGTGCCGTTCCAGTTCGGGGGCGGCGCGGACAACATCCTCTTCGCGGGCACGGAGGAGCAGAAGCGCGAGTATCTCCTGCCGACCATCGCCGGCGAACGGCGTTCGTGCTTCGCCTTGACGGAACCCACCGCGGGCTCCGACGCCACGAACATCCGCCTGCAGGCCGTCGCTGACGGCGACGACTTCATCCTGACGGGCGAGAAGATCTTCATCACGGGCGGAAGCGAGGCGGACTACGCCATCGTCTTCGCCGTCACCGATCGCGAGAAGGGATCGCGGGGCGGCATCACCTGCTTCCTCGTGGACCGCTCGATGGGCTTCACGTCGCGCCCCATCCAGACGATGGGCGCATGGTCTCCCGCGCGCCTCGCCTTCGACGGCGTGCGGGTGCCGCGGCGCAACGTGCTGGGGGAGATCGGGCGGGGCTTCGAGCTCGCCATGCGCTGGATCGTCAACGGCCGCGTCATCATCCCCGCGCGAGCGGTCGGCAGGGCGCAGCGCCTCCTCGAGATGGGCGTCGACTACGCCCGCCAGCGCGTCGCCTTCGGCCATCCGATCGGCGACTACCAGGCGATCCAGTGGATGCTCGCCGACTCCGAGGTGGAGATCGAGGCGGCCCGCTGGCTCGTCATGCACGCCGCCTGGCTGCAGGACGAGGGCATCGACAACCACCACGAGGCGTCGATCGCCAAGCTGCACGGCGCGCAGATGGTGAACCGTGTCGCGGACCGCGTGCTGCAGATCCACGGCGGCATGGGCTACACGAAGGAGCTGCCGATCGAGCGCGTCCTGCGCCACGCCGGGGTCTTCCGCATCTACGAGGGGACCAACGAGACCCAGAAG
>JAJZIE010000182.1 GCA_021810725.1 Bacillota bacterium
CGAGACCGCCATCCTGGCGCTCTGCGAGCGGCAGGGCGACAAGATCTGGTGGGGCATGACACACCTGCAGCCGGCGCAGCCGGTGCTCGTCGCGCATCACTGGCTCGCCTACTTCTGGATGTTCGAGCGGGATCGCCAGAGGTTCCTCTGGGCGGCCACCCAAGCCGACCGATCGCCGCTTGGCGCGGGGGCCCTCGCGGGCTCCGGCATCCCGGTCGAGCCGTCCCTGGCGGCCGCCGAGCTTGGCCTGCATGCCGTCTACGAGAACAGCATGGACGCCGTGTCGGACCGGGACTTCGCGCTCGATCTCGGCCATGCGGCCGCGACGGCGGCCCTGCATCTCTCCCGCCTCGGCGAGGAGATCGTGCTCTACGCGTCGCCCGCGTTCGGGCTCATAGAGCTTCCGGACGCCTTCTCCACCGGCTCCTCGATGATGCCGCAGAAGAAGAACCCGGATGGAGGCGAGCTTCTGCGCGGACGCGCGGGGCGCGTGCTCGGGGCGCACCTTGGCCTGATGACGACCATGAAGGGACTGCCCCTCGCCTACGTGCGGGATCTCCAGGAGGACAAGGAGGCCGTCTTCGGCATCGTCGACACGACGCTCGCTGGGCTGCGCCTGGCGGCCAGGATGCTGCCCGCCCTGACCTTGCACGGCGCCAGCATCCCACATGGCGACCTGAGCCTCGCGACCGACCTCGCCGACCACCTGGTGCGGCAGGGCGTGCCCTTCCGCGAGGCGCACCACATCGTCGGCAAGGCCGTCCAGGCCGCGGTGGCGGCGGGCGGAGACTTCGACCGGCTCGACGAGGCCGCATGGCTCGCCATCTCTCCGCACTTCACGCAGCAGGCGCTCGCGGATCTCCTGGACCCGAACCTCGCGCCCGCCCGGCGCGAGGTCTCGCTCGGCACCGCGCCGAGGCAGGTGGCGGCGCAGCTTGCGCTGGCCCGCAGGGCTCTCGGCTAGGCGCTCAGGCCCGCGGCCAGTCCCGCAGCAGGAGGTACGCGCCGAGGCCCAGCGCCGCGACGCCGACGAGGCGCCAGACGGAGAAGGGCTGCGCGCGCAGGCCGAGCAGCCCGAAGACGTCGATGGCGGCCGCCGTCAGCACCTGGGCCACCACGATGAACGTCGTCGTGCGCACCATGCCGAGTTTCGGGACAGCCGCGGCCACCAGGAGGGTGATGCCGATGCCGGCTGGAGCCGACAGGTAGAGATAGGGCCAGCTACGGCCGAGCTGCAGCGGCTGCGAGGAGAAGGGCAGGGCCACGGCGATCGCCACGATGCTGCCGATGACGTAGACGGAGGCCAGCATCCAAAGGAGGCCCATGGTGCGGCCGAGGGTGGCGTTCATCGCTCCCTGGGCCGCCATGAGCGCTCCGGAGAGGGCTGCCAGGATGATCCCCATGTGTGAGAGTCTTTCGCCGGCGTCCACCGGTATGCAGAGATCAAGAGAGGGACCGGGCCAGCGCGGCCCGGTCCCTCGGTGCGCCGTCCCTCAGTCGCCGATCTGCGCCTGGATCTCGCGCCAGGCGTCGCGGGCGTCCTCCACCGAGCCCTCGTCCTCGATGGTCGAGATGTCGCCCGGGTCCTTCTTCAGGATCACGGCCTTGAAGACGCGGCGCATGATCTTGCCGCTGCGCGTCTTGGGCAGCGAATGGACGAAGTTGATTTCGCCGACAACCACGACGGCGCCGAGCTCCTCGCGCACCGTCCGCAGAAGTTCCTTCTTGAGTTCCTCCGAGGGCTGGTGGCCCTGGCGCAAGACGATGAACGCGGAGGCCACCTCTCCTCTGAGCTCGTCCGGCCGACCGGTGACCCCCGCTTCGGCGACAGCGGGGTGGCGCAGGAAGGCGGTCTCCACCTCGATCGTGCCGATGCGGTGGCCGGCGATCTTGATGATCTCGTCGGCGCGGCCGCTGAACCAGATGTAGCCGTCCTCGTCCACGTGCACGGCGTCGCCCGTGAAGTACGTGCCGGGGATGCGCTGCCAGTACTCGCGGGCGTATCGCTCGGGGTCTTGCCAGATCGTCGGCGTCAGCGAGGGGAAGGGGCGCGTCAGGATCAGGATGCCCTTCTCCCCTGGCGCCACCGGTTCGCCCTCGGCCGTGCGCACCTCGGCGAAGCAGCCGGGAATCGGGATGCCCGCCGCGCCAGGCTTGATCGCGCTGAGGCCGAGGCCCCAGGCGTTGGCCATCACGGGGCCGCCGGTCTCGGTCTGCCACCAGTGGTCGATGACGGGGATGCGGTCCTGGAAGAGATCCTTCTGCATCCACTCCCAGGCGGGGGGGTTGAGGACCTCGCCCGCCGAGAAGACGCGCTCGAGCGCCGTGAAGTCGACGCCGGCGGCCGCCGCCGTGCCATGCGCCATCAGCATGCGTACGGCCGTCGGCGCGGTGAAGATGCCGCTCACCTTCTCGCGCTCGATGATGCGGTAGAAGCTGGAGGGCGACGGGTAGTCGATCGCGCCCTCGTAGGCGATCGTCGTCGCGCCGACGAGCAGGGGGGCGTAGACGATGTAGCTGTGACCGACGACCCAGCCGATGTCGGAGGTGGACCACCAGACGTCGTCCGGACTGAGGCCGAACACGACGCGCGCCGCCGAGTGGATGCCGACGGCGTAGCCTCCGTGCACGTGCACGGCGAGCTTCGGGCTCGCCGTCGTCCCGGACGTGGCCAGGATGTAGGCGGGCTCGTTCGACTCCATCTCCTCGTAGGCGTCGGACTGTCCCTGGCCGGCGGCGATGAAGTCCGGCCAGTCGATGTCGCGCCCCGGGACGAGGTCCGGCTGTCCCTCGCCGCGGCGCAGCACCACGACCCGCTCCACCTGCGCCTGCTCCAGCGCCTTTTCGACGATCGGCATCAGCCAGACCGTCTTGCCCTTGCGCTGCGTCCGGTCGGCGGCCAGGAGCACCTTGGCTCCGGCCAGGCGGATCCGCTCGGCCAGGGCGGAGCCGCCGAAGCCGGCGAAGATCACGATGTGGATGGCGCCGATGCGCGTGCAGGCCAGCATGGCGATGATCGCCTCGGGCATCGTCGGCATGTAGATGGCGACACGGTCGCCCCGACGCACGCCGATGCCCCGGAGGCCGCGAGCCACCTGCTTGACCTCGTCCTGGAGCTGGGCATACGTGTACGTCCGGCGCTCGCCCCATTCGTTCAGGCCGATGAGGGCCGCGTGGCCGGCCCGGCCGTGCGTCACGTGATGGTCCACCGCGTTGTACGAGAGGTTCGTGCGGCCGCCCTCGAACCAGCGGAACGTCGGCGGCGTCCAGTTGAAGACGTTGTCCCACTTGCGGAACCAGGGAAGTTTCTCCGCCTGGGATGCCCAGTAGCGGTCCGGATCCGACTGGGCCTCGAGCATGGCGCGCTTCACCGACGGATGAATGACCTCCACTGATTCCACCGTCCTTGCCATATGGTATAAAAGGAAATTCGCCGACGGCGGCGAACCTACCTGCCAACTTGAAGGAAGTGGAGGGTCGCAGTCGGCGGGACCGCATGGCACGAAGCCGACGTCAGGTGCGGCGTCGAACTCCGGATCTTAGAGCCTTGTCGGCTTCGGAGCCCGCATGCAGGGAAGCCAGTTCCACGACTCGATGCACGAGGGGAGATTGCGCGATGCCTGAGAACCGCTCGCTGTCCGTTGCGGATCCCGGCCCCCTTGGACTCGCCGCCTTCGCCTTGACGACATTCCTGCTTAGCCTTGCGAACGCCGGGATCCTCAAGGGAACGGGCCCGAACATCGTCATTCCGGTCGCTCTGCTCTATGGCGGAGCCGCGCAGATCATCGCCGGCATCTTCGAGTTCTTCAACCGCAACACGTTTGGCGCCACCGCGTTCTCGTCGTACGGCGCCTTCTGGATGGCGTTCGCCGGCATCTTCGTGTTCCCGGGCGTCGCGAGTGCGCTCGGGCCCAACTCGGTGGCGCTCTTCCTGCTCGCCTGGACCATCTTCACGCTCTACATGATGATCGGCAGCTTCCGCCTCAACGTCGCCCTGACCGTCGTGTTCGTCCTCTTGTTCCTCGCGTTCCTGACGCTCACGATCGGCGCCTTCGGCAACTCCGGCATGACCACCATCGGCGGCTACCTCGGCATCCTGACCGCCCTCGCCGCCTGGTACACCTCATTCGCCGGCGTGCTGAACGGCGTCTCGGGCAAGGTCGTCATGCCCGTCGGACCGTACAGCCACTCGGCCTGAACCGAAGGCAGCAAGCAAAGGCAAGGGGGCCGCACGCGCGACCCCCTTGCGATGTTCCGGGTTCAGTCGGTCGAGTCGGGCACCGCGGCGGCCGCGCCCGCCTCGCCGAGCGCGAACGCCTTCGCGTCCGGTTCGCCCGTGCCCTGCGGGCCGTGGATCTCCTCGATGTAGTGCCGGCCCCGCAGGAGCGACGCGAGCGCGGCGACGAGCGACAGTCCGATCGACATGTAGAACACGGTGCGCAGGCTCACGCTGAACGGCTGCGAGATCAACTGGGCGAAGAAGTGCGGTGCCAGGAGCTTGCTGGTCACCGCGCCAGGCAGCATGTGCAGAACCTGCGCCGGCAGGAGGCTGCCGAGCGGGTTGTAGCCGAGCAGGGCCGAGAACAGCGCCGCCACCGGCGGCAGATGCGAGATGCCCGTGGCGAGCTGCGTCGGCATCCCCGCCGCCATCAGTCCATCCTTCAGCGCGGGCGGCAGGTGCACCGAGAGCCCGGAGATGACGATCGTGAAGAACACGGCCATGCTCATCACGGTCCCGGCGTTCTGGAAGGTGGCGCGCATGCCCGAGGCGACGCCGCGGTGCTCCGCCGGCACCGAGGACATGATCGACGAGGTGTTCGGCGAGGCGAAGAGGCCCATGCCGATGCCCATCAGCAGGAGGTAGATCGCGAAGACCCAGAACGCGAAGTCCGCGGGCAGCGTGGTGAGGAGGTAGAAGCCTAGGGCCGTCACCAGCATGCCGAGAGTGGAGAACGTGCGCGCGCCGTAGCGGTCCGAGAGCCAGCCGCTGATCGGGCCCGCGATCACGAAGCCGACCATCATCGGCAAGGTGTCGATGCCGGCGTCGAGCGGCGTCTGGGCGAAGCTGACGCCGTGCAGCGGCAGCCAGATGCCCTGCAGCCAGATGATCAGCATGAACTGCAGACCGCCCCGTCCCAAGGAGCCGAGGAAGCCGCTCAGGTTGCCCGCCCAGAACGGGCGGATGCGGAAGAGTTTCAGTTCGAACATCGGGTCCGGCACGTGCTGCTCGATGAAGATGAAGGCCACCAGCAGGACCACGCCGAGCGCGATCGCGCCCTGGATCCAGATCGGAA
>JAJZIE010000183.1 GCA_021810725.1 Bacillota bacterium
ACGTCAAGCATGACACAGAGGGCAGGTGTTTGACGATCAGAAGAATCCGCCGCCTCACACTGCGTGTGCCATGGGTGAGTTGTTCTACGCCGTTTCCCACAAGCGCATGGATCTTCGGGCCGATGCCGGTAACCTGGCGAACACCATCGACGATCAACTGGCTGTCCGTGGGACGGTTAATGTTCGCCTCAACCGCGGACGAGTCGATGCGCATGCTATGGCCACATCACCTTCTCGTCTTGTAACCCATCTTCACCACCCTCACTCGCGAGGGTGGTGAAGATGGGTTGAGGAGCCGCAGCTTGTGGTAGGTGCGCGCGCTCGGGCGGCGAAGCATGACAAAGTATCTTGAATCGATCCTTACGATACGAATTGCTGCGAGGAGGAAACCTCTTGTCGATCGCGCTTGCCTGAGCCCGCAGTGCGGCATGGGAGGCCTCATTGCGGGCGTGCGACGCGAGGCTGGAGTCGCGCGCCTGATCCTTCGGGAAAAGGATGACAGGCGTTGTGGCGACGTTTTTATGCCTTTGGGCTGTTCTCCTCTCTCTTCCTGGACCAGTTTCTCTGGCTCTTCTACTTGCTGCATCTCGGGTACGCGGCCTGGCAGATGGGTGTGAGCTACGCCCTGATGCAGGCGGGGCGGATGGTCTTCGACGTTCCCAGCAGCTTCGCGGCGGATCGCCTCGGCGCGCGCGGCATGCTCGTTGCTGGCGGGCTCGCCAAGGCCATGTCGAGCCTGTGCTACCTTGAAGCTGGCCGAGGCTTCGGCTATGTCGCGGTGGGCTCCGTTCTCACGTCCCTCGCGCTGACGTTGCCGTCCGGAGTGGACGTGGCGTACCTGCGCGGGCTCACCGAGCGCACCAGCAGTCCGGATGAGCACGCGTTCTCCAAGCGCCTCGCCGGCTACTTCGCGATGCAGCAGGCAGCGGCCCTCGCTGCCGGGCTGGGTGGTGGTCTGATCGCTGATGTATCGTTCACCCTGCTCTACGTCCTGGATGCCCTCGGCGGCCTACTGGCGTCCCTCGTCGCGATCACGCTGCCCCGTCTGCCGCCGGTCGCCATGGCGGAGGGCAGCAGGACGACTCAGTCCCCATGGGCTGCTATCCGCGCGTTCGTGACGACCAGTCGCCGGTATTGGCGCTTCGGCCTGCTGGTCGCGCCGCTCTGGGCCCTGTCGCAAGTTGGCACGGAATACACGCAGGCGCTCTTTCGCGGCCTCGGCCTGACGCCAGCACTGACGTCGGTCCTGCTTGGTGCCGCCTCGGCTCTCGCCTGGCTGACCAGCTGGGCCGTCGGGCGGGTGCCCCAGCACCGGCAACGAGGTCTCTTGCGCCTCCTGCTCTGGGGCTATCCACTCTCCGCGTTGCTCCGCGCCGTGCCAGGAAGAGCCGCACTCGCCTTTGGCATCCCAGGGCTTTGCGTAGGCAGGGCGGGGAGTGGCGCGGCGATCGTGCTCACCAGCGCGGAGCTCGTGCGCCGGGCGCCCGCGGAACTCCGCGCGACTGCGCTGTCCGCAGTCGATACCGTCTATGTGGGGCTGACCATCGCGCTGTTCCCGCTGCTCGGGCTGCTTGGTGCCGGCCGAATGGATGTCGCCTTCCTCATCTTGGGGTGCGGTCTGCTCTGCATCGTGCCGGCGTTGCAGCGCTCCCTTACGAAAGACCCTGGCCCCGCACCGGAGGCGGCGGAGAGCGAGGCAGGACCGCGGTAGCAGGCAGCGCAACCGTGACGCGTCGGATCCACCGGGCGAAACATCGACAAGAAGCAGCGCCGGGGCTAGCCACCCCGGCGCCGTTTTCGGGCTGGGAGGGACGACACCTTTCCCAGCCGCCCGCGTCAGTTCCCCGCAGACTCTGATGAGCCTATGGACTGCCAACTCTTCCCGCCGTCAGACGTGTGGAGCAGTACGCCATTTGCCGATGAGTCTCTTGGCCCCAGAACCACCCACCCGTGATCCTCAGCGACAAAATCAATACTGCCGACAAGGTAAGAGTGTAGGTCTTGTTGCAGTATGGCCGCCGGCGCCGTCGAATTCCAGGTCGACACTTGGATGGTGTTGACCACAATCCCAAGTGGGCTGCGTTCGGGGTGTACACTGCATTGTAAGAGGGGAGTGTCGCGAACAGACGAACTGGTGCCGGGTGGGCTAACGCGCCGGACCAAATATTTGTTGGAAGGTGCTTCGGTCGCGGATCAGACTTGGAAGCGGAGGAGCGAAGTCATTATGCGGTATAGCTACCTTTCGCATATCGAGTGTCCGAAGTGCGGAGCCACGTATGATGCGGCGGCCGTCCAGACCCTGTGCACCTGTGGCGCGCCGCTACTTTCTGTCTATGACCTGGACGCTCTGCGGCGGGACATGCCTGATCCCACTTCCTTAAGGGGCCGCGACCACAGTCTCTGGCGCTATCACGAACTGCTGCCTGTCCAGTCCGAGAACGGCGTCGTGAGCCTGGGCGAGAGCGTGACCCCGCTTCTGCCCCTGCCGCGCATGGGAGAGGCGATTGGCGTGCCGGGCCTGCTGCTCAAGGATGAGGGACTTCTCCCCACGGGCAGCTTCAAGGCGCGCGGCGCCGCCGTGGGCGTCTCCCGGGCGCGGGAACTCGGCGCCCGGGAGCTTGCGATGCCGACGAACGGCAACGCCGGCAGCGCTTGGGCTGCCTATGCGGCCAGAGCCGGACTCGGGATCCACATCGTCCTGCCGAAGACGGCTCCGGCGCTCCCGCGCAACGAGTGCCTGATGACTGGCGCGGACCTCTACCTGGTGGATGGGCTGATCAGCGACGCGGGCCGCATCGTCGGCCGGGCGGTGCAGCAGCGCGGCTGGTTCGACGCCTCGACCCTCAAGGAGCCCTACCGCATCGAAGGCAAGAAGACGATGGGCCTTGAGATCTACGAGGCCCTCGGCTGGCAGGTACCGGACGTCATCCTCTACCCGACCGGCGGCGGTGTCGGTCTGATCGGGATCCACAAGGCCCTGCGCGAACTGCAGGCCATTGGCTGGCTGGGTGGCAAGTCGCCGCGGCTCGTATCGGTGCAGGCGTCCGGCTGCGCTCCGATCGTGCGGGCGTATGAGGAACGGCGGGAGGAGTCGAGCTTCTGGCCGGACTCCGAGACACTGGCTTTCGGCATCAACGTGCCGAAGGCCCTGGGCGACTTCCTGGTGCTGCGCGCCGTCTACGACACGGACGGCTGCGCCGTCGCGGTGGATGACGAGGAGATCCTGCAAGAGCAGGAACTCGTGGGCCGGCTCGAGGGCACCTATGTCTGCCCCGAGGGCGCCGCGACGCTGGCCGCGGCCAGAAAGCTGCGCGAGCGGGGATGGATCGGCGCCGGGGAAACCGTCGTCGCCATCAACACCGGGAGCGGCGTCAAGTACCTCGAGGCTGTGCGCAAGGAACCCCGGCGGCTGGTCGCGGTGGACGGGGAACTGGACGCCGACTAGCGGTTGCCGTGTGCCTCAAGCCGTGCGCGAGCAAGGGTTGCGTTCGGCCCGCCGCCTTCTTAGGAGGCACACAGATTGGCTGCGTGCGGCGGCGGTCATGGTCCGGCGAAACGTATGAACTGGCGGAGTCTGGCTGGCCACTGGCCTGCTGGCTCCGCCTCCCGGTTTCTCTCTCGCGCATGCTGCGTGAGACCAAATGCATCTTGCAATAGGCAGACAAAGGGGACATTCATCCAATCAATTTTGAGACCTAGCAGGCATGACCTACTCGATCCATTACGTGGGTTACCGCTAAAAATCTATTGAAATTGGCCAATCCCTGCGTCACTGCGGGATATCGCGCCTCTAACGGTGGCCAGGAACAATTCTGACACCTGACATGAAATTGAGCTCCCTCCTAGACTCCAACCATGCTCAATCGCGGTAATGCCGCGACCGGGGGACCCATCAGTGGGGTGAATTCGGTTTATCCGATAGGGCTTGCCTCGAGCCCGAACCCGTCAGCTAACCTCGGAGGCATAATCGAGGGGGAACGTGTTTGATGAGATCGAGGTTTACCTGGGCACCCATTGTCGGCGGTCTTGCGATGAGTGCCAGCTTCGCGCTTGCCGTGCCTGCGGTAGCGGCGACCAACACCGGCCAGGCGATGACGTTTGAGGCCACCGCCTACGCACCGACGGCCCAGGACAACTACCCGTACGGGGCAGTCGACTTTTATGGGAGGCCGCTGACCAAGGGCGACATCGCTGTCGACCCGAGTGTGATCCCTCTCAAGTCCTGCCTGCTGATCACGGGTTACCAGTCGCCCTATCTGCCTTCCGGCGGGTTCATCGGCGAAGCGGATGACGAAGGCGGCGCGATCAAGGGCAGGCACGTGGACATCTACATCAACGCCTCTGAATCGCAGGTCAACAACTTCGGCATTCAGAGCGTGAAGGTCACGGTGCTGGGCAAGGCCACAAACCCCTCGGCGGCTGGAACCGCGGCCTGCGCGGGTTACGAGAACGGGCAATCCTCCACGGCTTCGGGCGGCACGACCGGTTCGACGCAGCCCTCGACTGGCAACAGCGGTGCCGGCTCCAACCAGTCCGCGCCGACCACGACCGGTTCATCCGGTTCGACCGGGTCAACTTCCTCCAGCGGCGCGACCTCCTCTTCCTCGACCGCATCGTCGTTCGGGGCCTCCGCGGCGAAGCTCGCCGAAGGAGAGGTGGGCATGCCCTTCGTGTGGGGCGGCACCTCGCCCGCGGGCTTCGACAGCTCGGGCCTCACGCAGTGGATCTTCAACCACCTCGGGGTGCAGCTGCCTCGACTCTCGGCACAGCAGTACCGGGCGACGACGCGGATCAGCAAGACCGAGCTCCAGCCTGGCGACCTGGTCTTCTTCCAGACCTACAAGGCGGGGCCGTCCTTCGGCGGCGTCTACGTCGGCAGCTATGACGGTATCCAGCACGCGTTCATCGCGGCCAACAACCGCAGCGTGGGCGTGGTGGTCAACAACCTCGACAGCGCCAAGTGGACCCGCCTCTACTATGGCGCCGGTCGGGTAACGCAGCCGTCCGGCTCCTCGGCCCCGACGCAAGCGGCTTCTGACAGCGGCTCGGCCTCCGTGTCGTCGGCCGCGCCGTCCTCGAGCACGTCGTCCGTGGGGGCCGCCGCAGTGAAGCTCGCCCTGGCGGAAGTGGGCAGGCCCTATGTGTGGGGCGGCACCTCGCCCTCGGGCTTCGACTGCTCGGGCCTCGTGCAGTGGGTCTACAACCACCTCGGCGTGCAGCTGCCGCGTCTCTCGGGCCAGCAGTACCGGGCGACGACCCGGATGACGAAGGCGCAGCTCC
>JAJZIE010000184.1 GCA_021810725.1 Bacillota bacterium
ACTCGCCCGCTTCGGCGAGATCTTCGTCCAGGACGCCTTCGGCGCGGTGCACCGCGCCCACGCCTCGACGCACGCGATCACCGGCATCCTGCCGAGCTATGCCGGCCTGCTGGTGGAGCGGGAGGTGCACGCGCTCGACCTCCTGATGAACGGAACCGAGCAGCCGTTCGTGCTGATCCTGGGCGGCGCCAAGATCGCGGACAAGATCGGTGTCATTGAACACCTCGCGCAGCAGGCGCAGGACGTGCTGATCGGCGGCGCGCTCGGCAACACGTTCCTCGAGGCGCGCGGCGTGCCGATCGGCCGCTCGCTCGCCGAATCCGGCGAGCTCGACGTGGCGCGAGGACTGATGCGCCGCTTCCAGGGGCGCTTCCACCTGCCGATCGACGTGGTGGCCACCCGGGCGATCACGGAACCGGGCCGCGCCGTCAACGTCGAGGAGGTCGGGTCGGACGAGATGATCGTCGACATCGGCCCGGCGACGCAGGCGGCCTACCGCGATATCGTGCTCGGCGGAAAGCGCGTGTTCTGGAACGGCCCCCTTGGACTCTACGAACGCGCGGCGTTCGCCGAGGGCACGATCGCCGTCGCCAAGGCGGTGGCGGAGTGCCCCGGATACACGGTGGTTGGCGGGGGCGACTCCGCGGCGGCTCTGGCCGCGTCCGGCCTGTCGGAGCGGGTCGGCCACGTCTCGACCGGCGGCGGGGCGTCGCTCGAGTTCCTGGAAGGTAGGGTCCTCCCCGGCATCGAAGGCCTCCTGGAGAGCTGAGATGCCGATTCTCGCCGCCAACTGGAAGATGTACAAGACGGTGGCCGAAGCCGAGGTGTGGCTCGGGGCGGTCGCGGGGAGACCCGAGCTCGAGCTGGCCGAAGTCGTCGTCTTTCCGCCGCTGACGGCCCTGCATGTCTTGCGGGGCAGCGGACTGGGACTCGGTGCCCAGGACGTGGGCTGGGCGACGGAGGGCGCCTTTACGGGCATGGTGTCGGCGCCGCAGCTGCGCGACGCCGGCTGCGCCTATGCGCTGGTCGCGCATTCGGAGCGGCGCCGCTACGCCGGCGAGGACGACCGGATGGCGGCGCGCAAGATCGCGGCGCTCTGGCAGGCGGGCCTGACCCCTGTGTACTGCGTCGGCGAGGACGCGGCGGAACGTGCGGCGGGCCAGGGGGAGGCGCGGCTGCGCCTTCAGGTCGACACGGTGCTTGACAGCCTTGGGGACGAGCTCGGCGGACGGCTTGTGATCGCCTACGAACCGGTCTGGGCCATCGGCAGCGGCACGCCCGCGACGGCCGAGCAGGCGGGCGAGGCCCTGGCGCTCATCCGCGAGCGCGTCGTAGGCCGCTGCGGCGGCGCGGCGGCTGCCCGGCTCTCGCTGCTCTACGGGGGCTCCACCTCGCCCGCAAGCGCCGGAGGCTTCATGGAGCAGCCGATCATCGACGGGCTGCTCGTCGGATCCGCGTCTCTCGATGCGAACTCTTTCCTTGCCATGCTGGAGGTGATGGTGCATGCGTGACGGACGACCTGCTGCGCTGATCGTGCTCGACGGCTGGGGCATCGCACCGGCCGGGCCCGGCAACGCGGTCGCCCAGGCCAAGACCCCGTACTGGAATGCCTTGACGACACGTTGGCCGATGGCGCGCCTGCGCACCGACGGCGAGGCGGTCGGGCTGACGGACGGCCAGATGGGCAACTCCAACGTCGGCCACCTCAACATCGGGGCCGGCCGCGTCGTGTATCAGGACCTGCCGCGCATCAGCCGCGCCATCGCCCAGGGGGAGCTCGGGCGCAACCCCGTCTTCCTGGCATTGCGCGAGGCACCGCGCGTGCATCTGATGGGTCTCCTGTCGCCGGGCGGCGTGCACTCGCACGTCGACCACGCGCTGGCGCTCGTGCGTTTCCTGGCCGGCCGCGAGGTGCTGGTGCATGCGATCCTGGACGGCCGCGACGTGCCGCCGCGCAGCGCCAGGGAGTCGATCGAGCGTCTCGAGGCGGTCTGCCGCGAGACGGGGGCGCGCGTCGCGACGATCGGAGGCCGCTACTACGCCATGGACCGCGACCGGCGCTGGGACAGGGTGGAGAAGGCGTACGACGCCATCGTGCGCGGCAAGGGGCGTCGGGCCGCTTCGGCCGTCGAGGCGCTCGAGATGGCGTACCAGAATGGCGAGGACGACGAGTTCGTGGTGCCGACCCTCATCGACTGGTACGACGGCGCGAAGGCGCAGGACCAATTCTTTTTCTGGAACTTCCGGGCCGACCGCGCGCGGGAGATCTCGCGCGCGATCGCCGATCCCTCGTTTGACGGCTTCAGGCGGCCCGAGGGGGCGTTCCGTCTCTCGGCGATGACCGAGTACGACCCCGATTTCGAGATCCCGCGGGCCTTCGGGCCGCTGGCCGTGGAGAACACCCTCGGCGAGGTGGTCAGCCGTGCGGGGCTCACGCAGCTGCGCATGGCCGAGACCGAGAAGTATGCGCATGTCACCTACTTCCTCAACGGCGGCCGCGAGCAGCCGTTCGCCGGCGAGGATCGGGTGCTCGTGCCGTCGCCGAAAGTGACGACCTATGACCTGCAACCGGAGATGTCGGCGGCCCCTCTGACCGCCGAGGCGGTGAAGCGTGTGCGGGAGGCCTGCCCGGACCTCCTGGTGCTCAACTACGCGAACGCCGACATGGTCGGGCACACGGGATCGATTCCGGCGGCGGTCGCCGCTGTCGAGGCGGTGGACAAGGGGCTCTCCGAGCTCGTTCCCGCCCTGCTCGGCCAGGGGGCGCAGGTGCTGGTGATCGCGGACCACGGCAACGCCGAGGAGATGATCGACGACCGCGGCGGGCCCCAGACCTCGCACAGCCGCAACCTGGTGCCCGTTCTGCTCGCGGGGGCAGCCGACGGCGAGCGCCTGCGCGACGGCATCCTGGCGGATGTCGCCCCGACCCTGCTCCAGATTCTCGGCCTGCCCAAGCCGGACGAGATGACGGGTGAGACGCTGATCGTGAAGGAGCGTGCCTCAAGATGACCAAGATCACGGACCTGCGCGCGCGCGAAGTGCTCGATTCCCGCGGCAACCCGACGGTGGAAGTGGAGGTGCGCCTCGCGGGCGGCGCCCGCGGACGCGCGATCGTGCCCTCCGGCGCCTCGACGGGCAAGCACGAGGCGACCGAACTGAGGGATGGCGATCCCTCCCGCTACCATGGCCTCGGCGTGCGCACGGCGGTGGCCAACGTCGAACGCCTGATCGCGCCAGAGGTGCAGGGCCTCGACGCCTTCGACCAGGTGGCCCTGGATCGCCTGCTGTTGAAGCTCGACGGCACGGAGCAGAAGTCTCGCCTCGGCGCGAACGCGATCCTCGGCGTCAGCCTGGCGGTGGCGCGCGCGGCCGCGGAAGCGGCGGGACTGCCCTTCTTCCGCTACCTCGGCGGCGTCGGCGCGAACCTCCTGCCGGTGCCGTTCATGAACGTGATCAACGGCGGCAAGCACGCCGACAACAACGTCGGCGTGCAGGAGTTCATGCTCGCGCCGGTGGGGGCGCCGAACTTCGCCGAGGCGGTGCGCTATGGCGCCGAGGTCTACCACACGCTGAAGTCCGTGCTGAAGAAGCAGGGCCTCGGCACGGCGGTGGGCGACGAGGGGGGGTTCGCACCGGACCTGCCGAGCGACGAGGCGGCGATCGAGTTCCTCGTGCGGGCGATCGAGGCGGCGGGTCTAAGGCCGGGCGACGACGTCGCGCTTGCGATCGACTGCGCGGCCAGCGAACTGCAGCAGGACGGAGGCTACCTCCTGAACGGCCAGGTGCTGGGGCACGAGGCCGCTGTGGACCTCTACCGCCGCTGGGTCGAGACGTACCCGATCATCCTGATCGAGGACCCGTTCGGCGAGGAGGACTTCGAGGGATTCAGGCTGCTCACGCGGGCCATCGGCGACAAGGTGCAGATCGTCGGCGATGACATCTTCGTGACGCAGGAGGGGCGCCTGGCGCAGGGTATCAGCCAGGGCGCGGCCAACAGCATCCTGATCAAGCTGAACCAGGTCGGGACGGTCACGGAGACGCTCGAGACGATGGCACTCGCGCGTCGCAGTGGCTACACCTCCTTCGTCTCGCACCGCTCCGGCGAGACCGACGACGCGTCGATCGCGCACCTCGTCGTGGCGACCGGCGCCGGCCAGATCAAGACGGGAGCTCCTGCCCGGGGCGAGCGCGTCGCCAAGTACAACGAGCTTCTGCGCATCGCCGACGAGCTCGGCGAGTCCCAGCGCTACGCCGGTCCGCTTGTGCGCGCCGGTGCGGGGATGCTACACTCAGCCAAGTAACGAAGATTTGGATGGTGAGCAGTTTTTGAAGACCCTGGGTCTGATCGTCTACATCCTGGTAGCCGTCCTTCTGGTTGTCAGCATCCTGCTGCAGTCGGCGCGCGTCCCGGGATTCACGGGCTCCTTCGGCAGCTCGAGCGAGACCTTCTTCGGTCGACGCCGCGGCCTGGACGAGAGCCTCGCGCGCGCCACCGCCATCCTGGCCTTCGTCTTCTTCGCGCTCTCGCTCGTCCTCGCGAAGGTAGGGTTCTAGCCGAGGCATGCCAGAGGGCCTGCGCTGGGGGCAGGACGGTCCGGGCGTCCTGCTCGTGCATGGCTTCACGGGTACGCCGTCGGATCTCTCGTCGTTCGGCGAGCGACTGGGTGCCGCGGGCTACAGGGTCAGGGCGCCCTGGCTCGCCGGACACGGCATGGGTCCTTTCGAGCTCGCGCGTGCGACGGCCCATGCCTGGCGGCGCAGCGCCGAGATCGGCCTCATGGAGCTGGTAGAGGAAAGCCCGCATGGCGGCGTCGCCGTCTTGGGCCTCTCGCTCGGGGGTATGCTGGCGGTAGACCTCGCTGCGCGCTTTCCCGTGCGCGCGCTGGTCTGTGTTAACCCGGCTGCCGGAGTGCAGCGAAGGGCAGCCTTCGTGGCGCCGTACATCTGGCGCCTTGTCCCGTTCGTCAAGATTGGTCCCGAAGCCGAGGACCGCCTCTCCGTGCACGCCGTCGCAGAACTGGTGCGCGCGATGCGGGAGTCCGCAGGCGAAGCCCCGAAGGTGCGCGCGCCCGCGCTTGTGCTGCAGTCCCAGCACGACCCGACGGTGCGCCCCGAGGCGTCGCAGCGGCTCTTCGAGCGGTTCGGCAGTCGGGAGAAGGAGTTTGAGATGGTTCCTTCCCATGAGCACGTGCCGCGTCACGACGCGGAGGCATTCGTAGGGCGCGTCGAAGCGTTCCTGAGCCGTCACCTGGAGGTCCGGTCGTGAGCCGCCGCAG
>JAJZIE010000185.1 GCA_021810725.1 Bacillota bacterium
TCGCAGTTCGCGCAGATAGCCGCCCATCGCTCCGGTATCGAGCAGGTCGATCGCCTGGAGCCCAGGATGGCGGCGACGGGCGCAGGTGCCATGGACCTGCGCTCCTTCATGCGCGAGACGTTTGTACACGTGCGCACCGAGAAAACCGCTTGCACCGATGACCAAGTTGCTCTTGTTCTCCGACTCCATGTCCAAAGCGTAAGAAATGTAGCCGGCTCGGGGCAAGACGGAGAACGCTGCCCAAGTACCGAACGACCTCCCGACGGACCGTCAGGAGGTCTCTCTTTCGACGAAGGCCGCCAGCAGCGGTCACCCGACCGGCCGCTTGCCCCCCGGTACTGGAGGCGAAGGTGCCTGTGCGCGACACGCTCGCCATCGCGGACGGGAGCGAGCCTTCACCGCCGACAGGCATCCCGCTGTGACTGATTCCCAGTCAAATGAGGTGTAGGCTGGAATCGCCGAACCTGGCGCGTGGGTAAACGTCGGCTGGACCGACGACCGCGACGCGAGAGAAACGCCGGTTTGCCGGACGGTGCGCCCCGGGGTGACGGTCCACGCGGGACCGGCTGGGGCTTTTCCGCGGTCAGTCCCGATTGCGGGCAGATCCGGGCAGTCCAGACGAACCAGGTTCGCCAGCGTGCGCCTTTGGGTACGGTCCGATGCTCGCCAGGAGGTCGTGTGTGGAGGTGGTCGGGTGACGATGCGAGGGTCGCTGTCCGTCGTCCTGGCTTCCGCGGCGCTCATGGCCTTGGCGGCATGGGCTGGTGGATTCGAAGGCCCCGGGACGGCCACCGTCCAACGGGCCTTGGCTCCCACCCGCGCCCTGCAGCTTCCGATGGCGCCGCCACCCGCAGCGGTACCCAGCGTACCCGCCGTCGAGCCCGACGAACGGGTCGGGAGCAGTTATCTTCATGTCCGCGTCTGGACCTATCGCGACCCGATGGGCAATGCGTCGGTGTTCGCCTACTACACGGCCAAATTCGCCGCACTCGGCTACGTGACCAGCGGGATCGGCTGTGGTGGCGATCGCACAGGAACCACATCGTGCGATGAATCCTACGCGCGTGGTCGCGACACCGCTGTCCTGACCGTGTTGCCCGCTGTGCGGGGAGTGAGCCGGTATTCGCTGGCGCTTGACCGTATCGAGCTGCCGCCGAGGCCAGCGTCGAGCTTGCTTCCCGCGGATGTCACGGTGCTGCAGGTCGCGGTGCGCTACGGCGCCAACGGCATCTGGCATCGCCGCATCATCCGATCCCCGAAGGGGATCGCGCGGATGCGGCAGATCGTGAACAGCCTGGACGTCTTCGATCCTGGCGGCCACATCGGATGCGTCGCGGTCGAGCGGACCGCGATCCTGCTCTTTGCCGCAGGGCTTCGCCCGTACGAGTACACCGAGGACGCCGGTTGCCTTTCGGTCACCGCTCCAGGCGGACTCGTGCTTGCGGACACGGCCACATTGGCGCTTTGGTTCGCCGCCGAAAAGGATGTCGGGATGGCGGAGCGGTGATTCCTGCTCCGCAGGCTCAGGGCCTGTGATCCGCGCCGCGATCTCCGTGGGGAGCCGCGACATTGGCTGGCTTGAGGGGGAGTGCGATGCGAAGGCAAGCGAGGAAGCTGCGAATCATCTCGCGGGATGGGACGCCGGCCCATCCCCGGCGGAGCCGCATCATCTTGGCGCTATGTCTGCTGGCGATGCTGCTCATGCTCGTTTGGCCGTTTCTCCGCTGAGATGTCGCTGCTCCGACAGCTCGTGGCCGGGTGACGCCCCCAGGTCTTCGCCCTTCGCCCGCCAGAATGTCTGCCGCGTTTACATTCATCGCCGGGGACGCAGGCATGCCCAGTGGAATACGCGCCGAGGACGCCGGACAGGATATGTTCCGCTCCGTCGGTCGAACGAAAGCTTGGGGGGATCACGCGTTGCGATGGGGAACTGTCGGTTGGGTGGCCTGGGTGCTCGTCATCATCGGCGCGCTAAACTGGGGTCTGGTGGGGTTCTTTCGCTATGACCTGGTGGCATCGGCGTTCGGCGGAACGTACACGGCCTTGAGTCGGATTATCTTTGCGCTGGTGGGCGTTGCGGGACTGTGGCAGATCTTCACGGTCCCGACGCAGACGCGCGCACGCTCCTGAGATAACGCACAGCAGGGGGCCTGCCGCTCCGAGTCTCTCGGCGGCAGGTCCTCCGCATGTCTTCGTCTATGCGCGTCATAGAGGTGTTGCGAGGATTGCCATAAGCCGGGGTGCCGACTTCCCGCTTCGACGGGACCGGTTTCACAGCAGCGGGATGCCTGCTGCCAGAGCATTCCCCTCCGCAGGCAGACGCCGTGGAACTCACGGCGTATCGGGCCAGATTGATGGCTGCGTTCAGGTCACGACCGTGCATGGTTTGGCAGGCCGGACGGCATGCATGCGCACCAGGGCCGGCTGCGTTGCGACGTGGGCGCGCGGACGAGGACAGGAACCAAGAGGCGCATGGACGTAATCTAACGTCGGTCCGGGTAGCACCTAGCAGGGCGCCGTGGGGGACCGAAACGGAGGGCCGGATGGAGGAAGGCATGAAGGAGACCATGAAGGCAGTCCTGCTCACTGGCTACGGCGGGCTGAACCGTCTCGTCTACCGAGAGGACGTGCCCGTACCTGTGCCGCAACGCGGCGAGGTGCTCATCCGGGTCGGCGCGGCCGGAATCAACAACACGGACGTGTGGACGAGGGAAGGGGCCTACGGCAGCACGGAGGGACCGTCGCCTCTATCCGGATGGCTCCAGGGCGAGGCGTTCAGCTTTCCCCGGATTCAGGGCGGCGACATCGCGGGGTGCATCGTCGATGTCGGACCCGGCGTGGACAACCGCCGGGTCGGCCAACGGGTGCTCGTCGACCCGACGATCCACATCGGCGACGGTGAGGAAATCGCGGGAGTCCTCGGCAGCGAGCGCGACGGCGGATACGCGGAGTACGTCGCGGTTCCGTCCGAGAACGCCCATGCGATCGAAACGACCCTGAGCGACGCGGAACTTGCGACGTTCCCGATCGCCTACCAAACCGCCGAGCGGATGCTCAAGCGGGTTCGTCTGATCGGCGGTGAGTCGATCTTGATCACCGGGGCGTCCGGTGGCGCGGGTTCGGCTCTGGTGCAACTGGCTGCACTGCGGCAGGCACGTGTGATCGCCCTTACCAGCGCTGCCCACATGGAAGAAGTTCGAGACCTAGGTGCGGACATCGTGCTCGATCGCGGCGATACGCATTGGCCGGAGTGGCTGCGCGGGCAAGTCGGGGCTCTCGACGCGGTGGCCGATGTGACAGGCGGTGCCGCGTTTCGCAGCCTGCTCGACATGCTGCGGCCGGGAGGCCGCCTTGTGACAGCCGGTGCCATCGCAGGGCCGATCGTCGATCTGGACTTGCGCAGGGTCTACCTGCAGCGCTTGCAGATCATCGGATCCACGATGGGCACGCGAAGCGACTTTTTGGACCTCGTGGAGCACATTGAACGCGGGCGCATCCGGCCGCTTCTCGCGGACACCTTTCCGCTGCGGGACGTAACGCGTGCCCAGGAGGTCTTTGCCTCGAGAAAGTTCTTCGGCAAGCTGTCGCTCATCCCGTGAGTGGGTTGGCGAGGCGGTGGCCGTGGCCGAGCGCCTGCGCGGCACCGTTCACGGATGTCCTTGCGACGCAAGCCTTTGCATGCGGCCGAGGTGGCGCCACGCCGAAAGGGGCGCCGTCCTGCGGCAGTTGCGCTACGTGCCGGTCATCCGGCCGCTGCCCAAGATCCCGGAGGCCCTGTGCGCCCACGGCTTTCCTGGCGATGACGACGTCGTGCTCGTCGGCCGCTACGGGAAGCCGCTCGCGCCGACGGCCCGCTTCGAGGCTCTCGCGGCCCAGCGTTCCGCAAGGCGCGAACTGGCAAGGTCGCTGCACGGCAGGCTGACGGAGCGACCGGGGCAACAAGAAGGTCCTAGAACGCGGTGGCGGGGCCGGAGTGGTGAACTCCTTGAGGCGACCATAACGTCTTTCCTGCTCTGCGTGCGGCAAGGATGGCTGCTTTAGCAGAGCGGTGGAGAGGGCGGTCGAAGCGGCGCTTGCGGCGTGGGGAGTCTGTCAGAACAGGAAAAGCGTCGCTGCCTCCTACTGGCGACAGGTGCGGGGCAGACGAGCGCGGCCAGAGAAGGTTTGAACCTCTTTGGACGCGAAACGCAAAGTTCGGGTTGTGCATAGGGGGCCAAGGCGTGAACGAGAACGACCTTCGCAAGTACGCGGACCTTGCAGTCCGTGTGGGCGTGAACCTTCAGCCGGGACAGCCGCTCGTAATCGGGTATTGGAGCAACCCCGTGCTCCCGGAGCTCGAGAGCTTCGCGCGCCTGGTGGTGGACGCCGGCTATGCCGCCGGCGCAAGCTTCGTCTACGTGGATTGTGGTGACGAGTGGAGCGAGCGCGAAGCCGTGCGCCAAGGAGATCTCGCCATCTACCGGCGGTTGCAGGACTGGCGCGCGCAGTGGGTCGAGCAGATGGCGGCGGCGGGCGCAGCCTTCCTGCGCATACCGGCCGGCGACCCGAACCTCTTTAGCGGCGTTGACCCGCGGCGGGTGTCCGCCGCACAGAAGGAGCGCAACGCTGCGTTCGACGCCTTCAACTTCCGACGCACATCGGGCGAGTACAGTTGGTCTATCGTGGCGGCGCCGACGCAGGGATGGGCGGATGCGGTACACCCGGAGCTCCCGGAGGCGGAGCGCGTGGAGGCGCTCTGGCAGGACATCCTGTACTGCTCGCGCGCGACGGGGGCCGATCCCGTGGCCGACTGGCATGCGCACTTGCAGACGCTGCGCGCCCGCGCGCAGTGGCTTACAGACCTGCGCATCCGCGAGCTGCACTACGAGGCGCCGGGCACGGACCTCGTCATCGAACTTCCCGAAGGACACTTTTTCGGAGGCGGCGGCTCCGACACCGAGCGCGGGGTGGAACACGTCGCGAACATCCCCACGGAAGAGGTCTTCACTCTTCCGCTGCGCACCGGCGTGCGGGGCACGGTCGCGAGCACGTTGCCGCTGAACCTCGGAGGCTCCCTGGTGGAAGGGATCCGGCTGCGCTTCGAGGGTGGCCGCATCGTAGAGTTCAGCGCGGCGCGGGGTGAGGAGGCCCTGCGCGGCCTGATCGAGACCGACGAGGGCAGCCACTACCTCGGCGAGGTGGCCTTGGTCCCGGTCGATTCGCCGATCAGCCAGAGGGGCGTCGTCTTCTACCACACCCTGTTTGATGAAAACGCATCGTGCCACCTGGCGATC
>JAJZIE010000009.1 GCA_021810725.1 Bacillota bacterium
GCTCTGGCGTGCCTGCGAGCGCTTCGACCCGAACTACGGGGTGCGCTTCTCCACCTACGCCGTGCCGCTGCTCATCGGCGAGATTCGCCGCTACCTCAGGGACTACGGCCAGATCAAGGTCAGCCGCAGGCTGCGCGAGCGCGCCGCCATGGCCCGCCACGCGGCAGAGGAGCTCCGGTCGGAGCTTGGCCGCGAGCCGACGCCGCTCGAGGTCGCGCACGCCTGCGACCTGAGCGTAGACGAGGTGGTGGAGGCTCTCGAAGCCACACAGATGGTGCATTCGCTCGACGAGGTGATCGGGCACGGCGAGCGCGAGGATCTCCTGCGCATCGATCGCCTCGAGGACACCGCCATCGCCGCGGACGGCGCCATCGACCGCGTCGACCTGCGCGAGGCCATGCGCAGACTGCCCGAAGAGGAGCGCGCCGTGCTGTTCATGCGCTTCTTCCGCGACATGACGCAGCAGGAGGTGGCCGACCGCCTGGAGACCCACCAGGTGCGCATCTCGCGCATCGAACGGCGCGCGCTGCAGCACGTGCGCGACATGCTGGGCCGCTGAAACCGTACATGAGCCAGCCGGGGGCTTCGCATCCTAGCCTCTGAACGAGGAGGGATGAGAAGACATGCCGGTGGTCAAGGTGCTTGAACTGGTCGGCGAGTCCAGGGAGGACTGGCAGGACGCGGTGCAGTCGGCGGTACGCGAGGCTTCGCGCACGGTCAAGAACATCTCCGGGGTGGAGGTCGCCAACTGGACGGCTCAGGTGCAGTCCGGTCAGATCGTCGAATACAAGGCCAACGTCAAGGTCGCGTTCACCGAATAGCGCTGGTGCGGGCAGCCCCCTCGGGCTGCCCGCATGCCGCTTCAGGGAGGTGCAGCCGCCAGGCGCGGCAGGTGATGGAGCCAAAGGAATACAGGCAGCGCGTCAAGCGGCTGGAGCCGCCGCGGCCCATCGCGCGGAACGCGCTCTGGGCTTTCGTCGTCGGTGGCGTCATCTGCCTCATCGGGCAGGTGGTGCAGTCCGGCCTCATGGCCGTAGGTTACAACCAGGAGACTGTCAAGGCCCCGACCTCGATCATCATGGTCTTTCTCGGCGCGCTGGCCACCGCGCTTGGCATCTACGACCGGATCGCGAAGTTCGGAGGGATGGGCGCGAACCTGCCCATCACAGGCTTCTCCAACGCTGTCGTGGCCCCCGCCATGGAGTTCAAGCAGGAGGGGCCGATCATGGGCACCGGCGCGCGCATCTTCCAGATCGCCGGACCTGTGATCGCGTACGGCCTGCTGACCGCGTTCGTGGTCGGGCTGGTGCGCTTCGTCATCATGGGGGGAAAGCCATGAAGGTGCAAACCGCGCCAAGCCCGACCGGGCAGCGGGGCCATCTGCGCCTCGACGCGACGATCGCCTCCAGTGCCACCGTCGTCGGCCCGTTCGAGGCGCAAGGACCATTGGGCCCCCTGTTCGACCGGGTCGTGCAGGACGATCTCTGCGGGGAAAAGAGCTACGAGCGGGCCGAGCTGTGCCTCCTGCGCGGCGCCGTCGAGCTGCTGCTCGACCGCTCCGAAGTCAGCGCGACCGACGTGGATTTACTGATCGGCGGAGACCTGCTCGACCAGATCACCACCACGAACTTCGCGGGGCGCGATCTAGGCGTACCGCTGCTCGGCGTCTACAGCGCCTGTGCCACCACCAGCGAGTCGCTGCTCCTGGGAGCGCTGGCCGTGACATCCAAGGCGGCTTCCACGGTGGTCTGCGCCACCGCCAGCCACCACCTGTCGGCCGAGCGGCAGTACCGCTTTCCGCTCGAACTCGCCGTGCAGCGCGCGCCGACGGCCCAGTGGACCGCGACCGGCGGCGCCGCGTTCCTGCTGGGAAGGAACGATGAGGGACTTGCGCGCATCGTCGCCGCGACGGTGGGCACGGTGCAGGACTACGGTCTCAAGGACCCCAACAACATGGGGGCGGCGATGGCCCCGGCGGCGGCGGACACGATCCTGCGGCACTTCAGGGCACGCGGCCAGGCGAGCCGCGACTACGACCTCATTCTCACGGGCGACCTCGCTCGTGCCGGCCTGCCGCTGCTGGAGGAACTGCTCGGCGAGGAGGGGGAGCGCCCCGCGCATCGCCTGCAGGACGCCGGCGTGCTGCTCTACGACCCATCCCAGGACGTCCATGCCGGCGGATCCGGGGCGGCCTGCTCCGCGCTCGTGCTCGCGAGTCTCGTCCTGCCGCGGCTGCGGCGCGGAGAACTGCGCCGGGTGCTGCTCGTCGCCACCGGCAGCCTGCACAGCCCGCGCAGCTACCAGCAGGGCGAGACGATTCCGACGGTGGCGCACGCCGTGGAGCTGGAGGCGATCGTATGAGCTACCTGCTGGCCTTCCTGGTCGGAGGGGCACTCTGCCTCCTCGCGCAGCTGGTGATGGACGTGACCAAGGCTACGGCTGCGGAGATCCTCGTGGGATCGGTGATGCTCGGCGCCATCGCGGCGGGCTTCGGCCTGTACGAGCCGTTCGCCAAGTTCGCCGGGGCCGGCGCCACCATCCCCCTGCCCGGCTTCGGCTTCAGCCTCGTCAGCGGCCTGATCAAGGAACTGCCCAAGGAAGGCTGGGTCGCTCTGTTCTCCGGCGCCTTCAAGGCTACGGGCGCGGGCATCAAGGCCGCGCTGATCTTCGGGGTCATCGCCTCGTTCGCGACGCGCGCCCGCGCGTAACGGGCAGGCTATGGCGGCGCACCGCCCTGCGCTATACTTTGAGCCGATGCGCAGGGGGGTGCCGGACCGTGCAGTTCCGCGTCGTCCAGGACGCCTACCAGGGACCTTTGGACCTCCTGCTGCGGCTGTCGCTCGAGCGCGACCTGCCGCTGCCCGACATTTCGCTCTCGGCGATCGCGCGAGAGTACCGCCAGATCCTGAGGTCCGCTCCCGAGGTGCCGCTCGGCGACGTCGGCGACTTCGCAGTGCTGTCCGCAAGGCTGCTGCTGCTCAAGGCGGGGTGGCGGCGCCATGTCGCCGAGGAGCTCGAGGAGGCGGAGGAGATTGCCCCGCGGGGCGGCGGGATGCCGGAACTCGCGGCTGCCCTCCTCTTCCTGCAGTCCCGCATGCGGGAGCCGCTTTTCGCGCGCCAGGTGCTGCGTCCCCTTGCCAGCCACGACCCTGAGCAACTGCTGCTGGCATGGGACCGTCTGAGCCGGCGGGCTGCGCGACTCGGTCGGCGTGCCCGCCTCAAACCCAAGGCGCAGATCCCGTTTCGCAGGGTACTGGTCGTGCTCAGGCGGGAACTGCGCCAGCAGGGCCGGCTGCGCATCGCGGCGCCCAGCCGGCCGCGGCGCGAGGCGGTGCTCGAACTTCTGGGAGCGCTCGAGCTGACGCGCCTGGGCGAGGCGGGCCTCGAGCAACGGCAACTGACCGATCCGCTCTATCTGATCAGGCGCGAGGAGGCGGACGATGGCGAACTGGCAGGAGATTGAGGCATTGCTCTTCGCCAGCGGCAAGGGTCACGCGGAGGACGAGCTCGCCCGCCTGCTCGGCACGACAGCCCTCGAGGTGCGGGTGCTGCTCGAGGAACTCGAGGGCCATCTCGCGGGACATGGCATCCAGCTCAGCTGGCAGGAAGGGCGCGTCGCGCTCCTGACGGCTCCGGAGCACGGCGAACTTTTGCAGCGCGCTCTGCCGAACGCCCCGGGCGCTCTTTCGCCCGCGGCCCTCGAAGCCCTGACCTTGATCGCCTACCGCCAGCCGATCACGCGCGCCGAGATCGACGCCATGCGCGGCGTGCGTTCTGAGCGTACCCTGCAGACGCTGCAGGAACTTGGCCTCGTCGAGGTCGTCGGCCGCTCCGCGGGGGCGGTGCGCGCACCTCTCTATGGCACCACCGTGGAGTTCCTCCGTCGTTTCAACCTCACCTCTCTCGACGACCTGCCGGAGCTGCCGCAAGAGGAAGAGCCCGCCGAGGCAACCTAAGCCCGGAGTTGATGCTGTGCTCTTCCTCTGGGGACTCGGCGGGGCCCTGCTCGCGCTCGTCGCCCTGCTGGCTGTGCCGCTCACGCTGAGAAGTGTCGTGCGCTGGCCGGGCTTCAGCGAGGCGGAGGTCCTGGTCGGGCCGTGGCGCATCTCCCGCTGGCACGCGCCTGGGCCGCGCAGCCCCCGGCGTGCCGCGGGCGGTTCGGGTCAGGGAGGCGGCCAGGCTGGAGGGCCCGACCGAGACGCCATGCTCGCCGCTCTGCAGGCTTTCTTCCAGACGCTGCGACGTACGCCTGTCTCGGAAGCCGCGCTCGATGGCGAGGGCGGCGTCGGTGATCCGGCGGTCACCGCCGTGCTCTACGGCCTTGCCTGGTCGGTCCTCGGAGGTGTCGCCACCGCCGAGGGGCAGGGGGTTCGCGTGCGCCTCACGCCGAAACTCGAGGGACCAGCGGGCGGCAGACTGCACGCGCGTGCCCGGGTTACGCTCACGTTGGGCCGTCTGCTGCTCGCGGGGCTCAGAGCTCAAGCGGCTCGCTTGCATCCTCACCGACCCTAATCTCAACCCGCCAACGGGAAGGCCTGCGCTTCTCCGGCAAGATCGTGTCGGCGACGATCTCAAGGCAGGCGGATCGCTCGTTTGGCTAGTTCCACGGCGTCTGCCTGTGGAGCGGAGGCTCTGGCGGCAGCCATCCCGCTGCTGTGAAACCGGCCCCGAAGCAGGAAGTCGGCACCAAATCTATCTTTAGATAGCTTGCTGGGTCCGACGGAACGGCCATGCGTCCGGGCAGGTGAGCGGACGCTTCCCACAGAACAGATAGGCGCCGCGATGTCCGCGCGCAGGAGGTATTATGCTGCCGCCAGTCGCCCAGGAGAGGCCCCACACGCATGAACTCCACGGAGATGCCCGCTTGGACCCTTACCAGTGGCTACGTCGGAAAGAGGACCCGGACGTCATCGCCTACATTGAGGCGGAGAACCGCTATCGCGCCGAGGTCATGGCACCGCTCGAGCCCTTCGCCGATCGCCTCTACCAGGAAATGCTCGCCCACATCGCGGAGGACAGGGTGGACCCCGCGGTGCAGGACGGGCCCTATTTTTACTATCGGCGCACCCGCAAAGGGCTCGCGTACCCAATCTACGCGCGGAAGCGGGCGGCCGACCGCAGCGAGTTCGCGGCGGTGGCCGAGGAAGTCCTGCTGGACTTGAACGCTCTCGCCGCAGGCAAGGACTTCTACTCCGTGACGCTGCTGCGCCTGAGCCCCGACCAAAGCCGGCTGGCCTTCCTCGAGAACCAGGACGGCACGGACCGCTACACCGTGCGCGTGAAGGACCTCCTATCCGGGAAGCTCCTCCGGGAGGAGATCCAAGGCGTGTTCCTCGCGGACAGCCTCGAGTGGGACGCGGCGGGGCAGCACCTCTTCTACGTCACGGTCGACGAGACGCAGCGGCCCTTCCGGCTCTGGCGGCACAAGATAGGCGATCACACGGGCGACGTCCTGCTCTACGAGGAGCGGGACATCGCCTTCAGCCTCAGGCTCTACCGTGCGCGCAGCGGACGCCACCTCTTTCTGCAGACCGCGTCGAAGGCGACCTCCGAGGTGCGCTACCTGCGAGCGGACCGGCCGCTCGCCCCGCCGGTGCTCTTCGCGCCACGGCAAGAGGGTGTCGAATATGGCCTTGAGGACTGGGGCGAGGACTTTCTCGTCCTGACGAACCGCGACGCGCCGAACTTCCGCCTCCTGCGCTGCCCGCAGGACGATCCCGGTCGGCTCGAGCCGCTCGTGCCGTACGACCCGCAGGTCTACCTGCAGGAAGTGCACCCCTTCAAGGCCGCGCTGGTGCTGGCCGGTCGTCAGGATGGGCTCCGGCAGATCTGGGTGCTGCGGGAGGGACGGCTCCACCGGCTCGAGTGGCCTGAGCCGCTCTACGTCTCGCGCGTGTGGGAGAATCGGGAGTACGCAACGCAAGCGTGCCTCGTCTCCTACGAGTCTCGCCTCACGCCGGAGTCGATCTACGAACTCGACTTGCGTACCTGCGCCATGAGCCTTTTGCAGCAGGAGGAGGTGCCGGGCTACAGCCCGGGACCCTATCGACAGGAGCGGCTTTGGGCCACGGCGGAGGACGGCGTCAAGGTGCCGATGTCCGCCGTCTACCGCACGGACCGCGGTGATCTCAAGGCACGGCCTCTCATCCTCTACGGCTATGGCTCCTACGGAATGCCGAGCGAACCCGCCTTCGACCCCAAGCTCCTGCCGCTTCTCGACCGCGGCGTCGTGTTTGTGACGGCGCACGTGCGCGGCGGCGGCGAGATGGGGCGGCCCTGGTACCAGGACGGAAAGCTGCTAAAGAAGCGCAACACCTTCCTCGACTTCATCAGCTGCGCACGCGAGCTGATCGCCCAGGGCTGGACGACGAGCGACCGCTTGGCCGCGATGGGTCGCAGCGCCGGCGGGCTTCTGATGGGCGCGATCGTCAACCTCGCGCCAGGGCTCTTCCAGGCAGTCTCCGCCGGCGTGCCGTTTGTGGACGTGGTCACGACGATGCTCGACGCAAGCATCCCGTTGACGAGTCTCGAGTGGGACGAGTGGGGCAACCCGGCCGATGCCGACTACTACCGCTACATGAAGTCCTACAGCCCTTACGACAACGTCGTGGCGCAGGCGTACCCGCACCTCTACGTCTATACCGGCCTCAACGATCCGAGGGTAGCCTTCTGGGAACCCGTGAAGTGGGTCGCGCGCCTGCGCGCCACCAGGACGGACAGCCACGACCTAGTGCTCAAGACGCTGATGGGCGCCGGGCACGGCGGATCGTCCGGGCGCTACGCGCGCCTCAGGGAGTTCGCAGAGGAGTACGCCTTTGTGCTGCACCACATCGGCGTCGACGCGTAGGCACCTGCCGGCCTGGGAGTGGCCAGTGGCTCCGTGCGCAGCGCGAGCGCACGGAGCCACTCTCATCTTTGAAGGGTGAGGACTCCTGCAGGAATGCAGGAGCACACCGAGGAAGCGTATGCCATATTTAGGCGGCATGCGCCAACCGGCGGAGGTGGTTTCGCTTGCGCGGCCAAGGGATCGGTCCGCTCTTGGCGGTGGGAATGCTCCTCCTTGCGGGCTGTGGCGCGGCGGGCCCCGCTGCGAAGGCACCGGCGCGCGAGGCGCCCCTGCGCATCGTCGAGCCGCCGCTGCCGAAACTCCCCGTGGTGGCGGTGCAGGATACAGAGATCAGCACGCGGACCATCGCGACGGACGTCGCCGCCCTTGCCGCACTGCGCGCGGCGCATCCGGGCGACGGCATCGTGCGCGGTCCGGGGCAACTGGTGTTCAACATCGATCTCGCCCTCAGGCCCAAGGAGCATGCCTTCGCGGCGCACCTCGAAGTCCACATGCAAGACAACATCGGCCAGCCGATCCCGGTCATCTACTTCAACGCGTGGCCCGACGCCCATCACTTTCGCATCGTGGGCGGCTACGAGCAGGTGGCGCATGTGACCGTGGACGGGAGCCCCGTGCGCTTCAGCCTGCGCGGCACGCTGCTGCGGGTCTATCCCCGGACGCCCGTCGCGCCCGGGCAGTCGGTGATCGTGGCGATGGATCTCAAGGCCAAGCTGCCCGAGATTCCGGACCGCTACGGCTGGACGGGCCAGCAGATGGCGCTCGGCAACTGGTTTCCCATGCCGGCGGTGCACGACCAGTACGGCTGGGTGACGCCGCCCTACTATTCCGGCGGTGACTCCTTCTATTCTCTGACCGCCGCCTTTCATCTCCATGTCACCGCGCCCAAGGGTTACGTCTACGCCGTGACCGGCGATGAGCAGGGGTCGGTCGAGCACCCGGACGGCACCGTCACGACGGACTATAGCGCCGTCGGTGTGCGCGACGTCGCGCTGATGGGTGATTCGGCCTACCAGGTGATCTCGGGCAGCGTCGACGGCGTCCGGGTTCTCACCTACAGCCCGCCGCGGGACCTTCCGACAGCCAGGCAGATGGAGCGGATCGGCCTTCAGGCGATGCACTACTACGACCAGCTGTACGGGCAGTATCCCTTTTCGAGCGTCTCGATCTGCCTGATGCAAGGCTGGTTCGACGGCATGGAGTATCCCAGGCTCGTCATGGTGGTGCCGGATCCCACCTTCGCCGACGCCGGGCAGGCGCTCGCGGACCGTGTCACAGTGAGCCACGAGCTCGCCCACCAGTGGTTCTTCAGTCTCGTCGGAGACGACGAGTATCTGACGCCGTGGCTGGACGAGGCGTTCGCCACTTTCTCGTCCTACCGCTTCGCGAACATCCCTCAGCCCTGGGCCTACGACAACCAGGAGACCGATGACGTCACCGACCCCGTCAGCGCCTTCCCGGACCCGGACTTCTCCGTCGCCCCGTCGGACGATTACGACGAGGCGGTGTACGTGAACGGGTCCTACGCGCTCGAGCAACTGCGCACGATCATGGGCTACGAGACGGGCGCTTCGGTGTTCGACCAGATGATGCGTGCATACGTGCAGCGCTACGAGTACCGCGTCGCGACCTCGCAGGACTTCCTGCACTACGTGGAGCAGGCGTTCGCGGCGCAGGACCCGCTGCTGCGCCTCTCGTCGGAGCTCGCCGCCCTGGATATCCACGCTTCCGACGCCGTTTCGGCACCGGTCAACCATTGGGCCCGCCTCGAAGAGCGGGAGAACGGGCGCAACTGGCGCTGAGCCGTGGATGCGGCGCGCGGCAGCCGCCCGGGGTCTTGGCTGGACTCGCCTGCACGAAAGGACCTTCCTCGGATCGGCGTGTCGCCCTACAATGGCGGCAAGGAGGGGAGCGCGGGCGTGGGGGAGAGGGTCAGGCCGCTCGACGTGACCTTGGCTTTGCGTGCCGCGGCGGCGCGATCCGGCCGCGGCCTGACGGACGACCAGGCGCGGCGCATCGCTCAGATCGTGCTCCGCCTCGCCAAGGTGCCGGCCGTCGCCATCACCGACAGTGTGCGCATCCTGGCTTACGAGGGCCGAGGCTGTCCCCACATGCATCCGGGGCAGCCGGTCCAGACCCGTGCCACGCGCCGGGTGTTGCGGACCGGCGAGGCGGCGACGATCGAGCGCAAGGCGGATCTGCAGTGCCCGGTAGAGGGCTGTCCCTGCGCGATCGAGTCCGCCGTGATCGCGCCGCTGAAGCTCCAGGGGCAGGTCATCGGCACCGTGAAACTCTACGACGTGCTGCCCGGGCCGATGCCGGACTACGTGCGGCGGCTCGCGGTCGGGATCTCGGAACTCCTGAGTTTGGAGGCCGAGGCGCACGAAACCGAACGCCAGCGCGAGCTGCTGGCCCAGGCAAGACTTGAAGCCCTGCAGGCGCAGATCCGCCCGCACTTCCTCTTCAACACGCTCAATACCGTCATCGCCATGAGCCGCCGGGATCCGGAGCTGGCGCGTGAACTGCTGGGGGAACTCGCGGGTTTTTTGCGCCAGACCATCAGCTATCGCGGCGAAACGGCGACGGTGCGGGACGAGGTCTCATTCGCCGCGCAATACCTCAGGCTCGAGCAGGCGCGCTTCGGCGAGCGTCTTGGCGTGCGCCTCGCCATCGACCCCGGCGTGCAGGAAGCGGAGATGCCGGTCCTGTCGCTGCAGCCGCTTGTGGAGAACAGCGTGGTGCACGGACTCGCGGCCAAGGAGGGGCCGGGCAGGCTCGTCGTCTCGGCCCGGCGGCGCGGGACGCACCTGCAGATTGCCGTGGTGGATGACGGCGTCGGCCTCTCGCAGACCAGGCTGCGGCGCCTCTACAGCCAGGACGAGAGCACCATGGGCCTCGGTATCGCCAACATCGCCGGACGCCTCGAGGCGCTCTATGGCACGGAGGCGCACCTGAGGCTGCGCAGCCGGGAGGGCAGGGGGACGGCGGTCTTCCTGCAATTGCCCCTGCGGCGCAGGGAGGGGAATCCATGACGCTCAGAGCCCTGATCGTCGACGACGAGCCGCCGGCGCGCGCGGAACTTCGCTACCAACTGGAGCGGCTGCGCGGCGTCGAGGTGGTCGGAGAGGCGCAGACCGGCGGGGAGGCCTTAAAGCTCCTAGGGGCGCTGGCGTACGACGTCGTCTTTCTGGACATCGAGATGCCCGGTCTCGACGGGGTCGCGCTCGCAGAGCGGATCGCGGCCGGCGACTACGGCTCGCCGCTCGTCGTCTTCGTCACGGCCCACGACCAGCACGCGCTGCGGGCCTTCGACGTCGAGGCCGTGGACTACATCCTGAAACCCCTCGACCCGCGGCGCCTGGCCGCAACCGTGGACCGGCTGCGCCTGCGGCGCCAGGGCGCGGCCGACGTCGGCAGGGCGGCGGAGCCCCTTGCGGATCCGCCACGCTTTCTTGCCGGGCGCGATGGCGAGAGGGCCTTTCCGGTGCCGCTCAACGAAATTTCCTACCTGACGGCGCAAGGCGATGCCGTCCACCTGGTGACGACGGAGGGACGCCAGCTCGACCTGCGTGACGCCACGCTGACGGGCATGGAGCGGCTCTTGCCGGCGGACCGCTTCTTCCGCTGCCACCGCGGCTATCTCGTGCAGGTGCACGAGGTGGCCGAGATCGTGCCGTTTTTCAACGGCACCTATCTGCTGCGCATGAAGGGAAGCCGCGACGAGGTGCCGGTCAGCCGGAGCCGCGTGCGGCGGCTGAAGGAGCTGTTCCGCCTGGCCTGAGGGGCTGGGTGTTCCTCAGTGCCCCGCGCTCACGGTCTGCACGACGCGTACCACAATCAGCACCAGCATCAGGACGACGTAGACGCGCAGTCCCCAGAGCACGACCGAGAGCCCCCGCGAAAAGCGGCGCCGGCCGAGATGGACCTTTTCCTTCGCCCAGACGAGCTGGTCGTCCTCGAGGAGCTGCAGGATCTCTTCCTGGCCCAGCTCCGGGTCGTGGTGGCGCGGTGCCAAGGCGATCCCTCCTAGCTGCCGATCAGGTGCGGAAAGACGGTGCTGAGGCCGTAAAAGAGCCCGACCGCGATCAGGAAGACGGTGATGCCGCCGCCGAAGACGTTCGCCCAGATGCCGTTGCGCTGCTCGCCCATCACGACGGGGTCGTTCACCAGCAGCAGCAGGAACACGAGCGCTGGCGGCATCGCCAGGACCGCGATCACGTTGACCATCAGGATGATGTACTCGAGCGGCGCGCCGGGCAGAAGCACGAGCAGCGCAGCAAGGATGGACGAGGCGAGCAGGATCGCATAGAAGGGCCACGCCTCGCGCAGCGGGCGGTTGAGGCTGTGTCCGGTGTGCAGCACCTCGCCGAAGGCGTAGGCGGAGGACGTCGAGATCGTGATGACGGCCACCATGCCGGCCTCGAAGATGCCGAGGGCGAAGAGCGTCGCCCCGATGTGGCCCACCCACGGGACGAGCGCCTGCGCGAACTGGGCGGCCTGGAATGTGCTCGCGCTCACGCCGTGCAGATAGAGCGGCGACGCCGCGATGATCGTGGCGATGCCGAACGCCGCCGCGAGCAGGGTGCCGAGCAGGGCGTCGAGCCTGCCGCTGCCGACGTCCTTCGGCGTCAGTCCCTTGTCGACGACGGAGCTCTGCTGGAAGAAGAGCATCCAGGGCGTCACGGTCGCGCCGATGTCGGCCATGAGGAGCAGCAGCATGCTGCCCGAGATGCCACCGGGAAGCGGCCCGAAGTGCAGGAACGCCTGCCCGATACTGGACCAGTGCGGATGGCTCAGTAGCGCGGCCGGGATGAACAAGGCGTTGAAGGCGGCGAGCGTCAGCGTCGCCCGCTCCCAGGTCCAGTAGCGTCCGGTCGTGACCACGAGCAGGACGATCACGACGGCGCCCGCGACGGACACGAGCGGCGGCACGCCGAAGAAGCCGAGTCCAGCCCGGATGCCGATGAACTCCGTCACGAGCGTGAGGAAGTTGCCGAGCATCAGGTCCCCCATGGCGAACCAGCCCCAGAAGGGACCGAAGCGGTCGAAGATGAGTTCCGCGTGGCCTCGGTGCGTCACCGCGCCGAGGCGCAGCGTCATCTCCTGGACGACGAAGCCCATGAGGAACGTGACGAGAACGAACGGCAGAAAGAAGCCGATGCCGAACTGTGCGCCGGTGGCGGCGTAGGATAGCATGCTGGGCGCGTCGTTCTCGCCCAAAAAGACGAGGATGCCCGGGCCGAGCAGAAGCCAGAAGACCCGCAGGCCCCGGAACCTTCCCGCCCGGCGGGCCTGGGCGACGGCCAACCGGTCCCGGGCGCGGTCAAGGTCCTCATGGGTGATGGCGGGCTGACCGGGGCTGGTGCCCGGCGCCTGCCGCCAATTGGCGTCGTCCACGGTTCGCCTCCTTCCCTGGCCGATGCAGGGCGGCTAGCCCCTCGATCCCGTACGCTCCACCCAGATCGATTCGGAGACCCTGAGTCCCAGGATGTGCGTCCTTCCGCCCGTCTCGATGGTCACGTTGAGGTCCACGGGGTTGCGCGCGGATACCTCAAGCAGGCTGCCAGGCATCAGGCCCAGATCCTCGACGTAGCGCAGCAGGCCCGGTACGCGCTCGTTGACGCGGGCGACGCGCACCTGCTCGCCTACGGGCAGATCGCGCAGCAGGACGAGATCGGGCTGCGACAGGTGCCCGTGCTTGTCGGGGATGGGATAGCCGTGCGGACAGGTGTAGGGATTCTCGAGCAGGGCCTCCATGCGGTCCACGACTTCATCGGGCAGCGCGTGCTCCATCTGGTCTGCGTAGGCGTCCACCTGCTGCCAGGGGATGTGGAGCACGTCCGCGAGGAAGCGCTCGACGAGCCGGTGCCGCCGCACGACCCCCAAGGCGAGATCCTCGCCCTCCGGCGTCAGCGAGACGCCGCCGTAGTTGCGGTAGAGGATCAGGTGATCCCGGGCGAGACGCTTGAACATGGCGGTGGCCGAGGCTGCCGTGACGCCGCGCCGATCGGCGACGGATCCGGTGCTGACCGGGTCGTGCGGGTTTTCGCACTGCAGGCGGTAGATGTCGGCGAGGTAGTCCTCCCGCGCCAGCCCGCTCATCGGGACAGCCCCCTAAAAAGAGTTTTAAGCGTGTCTAAAACGCTTGTTTGTATTGTATGCGGCGACCAGCCCGCTTGCAACCCTGCCCAGGACTTCCCGCCGCTCTATCTTGTGCCTTGGGCGGCGCTCGGTTACGTTGGGCGCATAAACTGGGCGTCTGCGTGAGGACGTCCCGGGGGAGTGTCAACCCATGACGAAACTGCGCACCGGAGAGCCTTGGCAGCCCGCGGACGTTTACGGCCGCAGCCTGCGGGGCTTTAGTCTCAATCTGGTGGTCCGTTCCATCGCCGAGAGCGTGGCCTTCTACGAGCAGACCCTGACGCTGCGCCGCCTATACAGCGACGAGGACTTCGCCGCCTTCGCGGGTCATGGCCTCAGGCTCATGCTGCACGCCGACCACACCTACGGTCGCATGCCCTCGGGCCGCCATGTCGCCGAGGGACCGCGCGGCGCGGGCGTCGAGATCCGGCTGCTCGGCCCAAGCCCTGATCATGCCGCGCGCTGCGCAGCCCAGTGCGGCGGCGAGGTTCTCCTGCCTCCGACCGCGTTCGCCCACGGTTGGCGCGAGTGCCACGTCAGCGACCCCAGCGGCTACGTCTTCGTCGTCGGGGAACCGACGGCGGAGCCCGAGCGCAGGGGCGGCGGTGTGCGCCTGCGGCCGCTGCAGGGCGAGGATGCGGATGCGGTGCTCTCCGTCCTGGACGAGTGGTGGGGAGGGCGACCGATGACGCCCAGGCTGCCGCGGCTCTTCTTCGAGTACTTTTCCGACGCGAGCTTTGCCGCCGAGGACGGCGAATCGGGCAGGCTCGTGGGCTTCCTCTGCGGCTTCTTCGCGACGGGCGACAGCGAACGGGCGTACATCCATTTCGTCGGCGTAGATCCCGAGGCGCGCGGGCGCGGCATCGGCCGGCTGCTCTACGAGGCGTTCTTCGCGGCCGCGCGCGCCGCGGGACGGACGTCCGTGACGGCTATCACGGCGCCGGTCAACAGCGGTTCGGTCGCCTTCCATCAGGCCATGGGCTTCCACATCGTGCCCGGGGACCGCATCGAGATGGGCCTGCCCGTGCACACAGACCGCGAAGGGCCGGGTACCAGCCACGTCGTGTTCCGGCGCGCGGTCTGATTCAGTCTCGATCGTCGCCCGCGCTGTCGAGGCCGGGATCGAACTGCTCGTGGTAGAGGCGGGCGTAGAGCCCGCCGCGCGCCAAGAGGTCCAGGTGACGGCCCCGCTCGACGATCCGGCCCTGCTCGACGACAAGGATCTGGTCCGCCGCCAGGATCGTGGACAGCCTGTGGGCGATCGCGATCACGGTACGCCCCTGGAAGAGGCCGGCGAGAGCCTGCTGGATCAGGCGCTCGGCATGGCTGTCGAGCGAACTCGTGGCCTCGTCGAGCAGCAGCAGGGATGGATTGCGCAAGATGGCGCGGGCGATCGCGACACGCTGTTTCTCGCCGCCCGAGAGGCGGTAGCCGCGTTCGCCCACGACGGTGGCGAGCCCCTCCGGCAGTTGCGCGACAAGCTCGCTGAGCTGCGCCGCCTCCACGGCGGCCGCGACCTCCGCGGCGCTCGCGTCCGGCCGCCCGTAGCGGATGTTCTCTTCAAGCGTCTGGTGGAAGAGGAAGAGCTCCTGCGTCACGACCGACGTCAGCCGTCTGAGGTCGTCCTCGGCGATCTCCGTCAGCGGCATGCCGGCGAGCAGCACCTGGCCGGCGTCGGGATCGTAGAAGCGGGCGGCCAGCGAAAGGATGGTGCTCTTGCCGGCGCCGCTCGGCCCGACGACCGCGGTGAGCCGACCCGCGCTGGCGTCGAAAGTGAGCCCGTGCAGCACCTCCTCGCCCTGTCGGTAGCTGAAGCGCACCTGATCGAAGCGGAGCGCGACCGGCGTGACACCCGGTTCGGCCTGCACCGCCCGAGGCCGCGCGGGATCGGGCACCGCGATCGGCTCGTCGAGGAACCGGAAGATGCGGTCGAACAGCGCGAGGCCGCCGAGCAGGGTCGTATTGGAGCCGGCGAGCGACGACGCGGGGTTGTAGAGCTGCACGAGGTAGGTGGCGAAGGCGACGATGGTTCCGATCTGCACCGCGCCGCGGATCACGAGATAGCCGCCGTAGCCGTAGAGCAGGGCCGGGCCGATCGCCGACATGGTGGAGAAGACGAAGCCGAGCCAACGCCCGATCATGCTCTGCGCGACCTGGTTGCGCCGCACCTCGTGGCTCAGGGAGCGGAACCGTTCCGCCTCGCGCCTGCGCGTGCCGAAGCTCTTCACCACCACGATGCCCGAGAGCGTCAAGGTCTCCTCGAGGTGCGCCGTCAGGCGCGACAGGCTCTCCTGCGTGCGCGTGATGGCGTCGTAGGTGCGCCGGCCGAAGCTCAGGACCGGCAGCGCGAACGCGGGCAGGACGAGGACGCTCAGCAGCGACAGCTGCCAGTTGAGGGTGAACATCAGGGCCAGCGTCAGGACGATGGTCATGACGTTGACGAAGAAGCCGGTGAGGATCGTCCCCAGCACCTGCTGCACGGCGCTCAGATCGTTGATGAGGCGCGAGTGGATCTCGCCGCCCGGCGTGTGCGTGAAGAAGTCCATGCCGAGCTTCTGGCCGTGTTCGTACATCGCCGTGCGCAGATCGTGGATGACACCCTGTGCCACAACCGCGTTCAGGTAGTTCTGGCCGACCGAAACGACCGCCCCGGCGGCAGGGAACAGCACGAGTCCAGCCGCCAGGTAGACGAGCATGCCGACGTCCTTGCGCGCAATCGCCACATCGATCACCTGGCGCATCAGGAGGGGCGGCACCAGGCCGAGCACGATGCCGAGCAGGGTCAGGGCGAGCGCGGCGGCCAGTCGCCGCGCGTGCGGCCTCAGGACCTTCACCAGTCTTGTGACCGTCTCGCGTGTCGGACGGCCGCCCTGCTCGAGGTAGCCGATCGATCGCCGCTGTTCCCAGACGCCGCGCATGCCGCCCATGCCCATGCCGTGGAAGCTCATCGCTCGCCCGCCTCGGGCAGCAGCCCGCGCAACAGTTCCTGCAGCAGGCGCCCCAGTTCCCGGACGTCGCGGCCGCCCATGGGCGCGACCAGTTCCGAAAGCATCCTTCTGCGCAGTTCGAGATAACGGCCGTGCGCCACCGCGCCCTGGGCGGTGGCGCTGACCTGCACGCCCTTGCGCCCCTGGCCCGACCTCTCGGCCCAGCCGAGCTCCTCGAGGCGGTCGATGTGGGCCGCGATGGTGCTCGTTCTCAGTTCAAGCCGCTGCGCGAGTTCCGTCGGGGAGAGCGGACCGCGTTCCACAAGCTGCTCGAGGAGCGGAAAGGCGCGTAGGCCCACGGCGTCGCCGAGCGCCTCGCGCGTCGCGCGGCGCAGGCGGACGCGCCAGCGCCGGCGCAGTTCTTCGAAGGTGCGGTCAAGCTCCGCGAGATCGCCATCTGATTCTCGCACCGGACAACACCACCGCCACATCTTTATTCGCTAGCCTAGCGAACAAAGTGTAGCACGGCGGGATGCCAGCGGCCAGGCGCTCCGCGGTGACGACGCTCAGACGGCCTCGGGCTCGCCGGCCGGTTGCGTGATGCCCAGATCGGCAGGCACCGAGCGCCAGATGGATGCCGCGAGCCAGATCCCCGTAAAGCCCGCCACCAGCCAGGAGACGATCAGCGGGATGTGGCCGAGCGCGACGCCCGCCGCGAGCGACCCGAGTGGGTTGGCGATGCCGAACAGGGTGAAGAGGAGGCCGAAGGCCCGCCCGCGCACGTCCTCGGGCGTCAGTTGCTGGAGCATCGTGAACATGAGGGCGTTGCCGATGCCGTTGCCGATGCCCGCGATCAGCAGAAGCCCGCCGGCGACCCAGCTCTGCGTCGCGAACGGAAACGCGAGCAGCAGCAGGGACTGGGCGCCGAACATCAGACTGCTCGAGGTGCGCAACGGCCAGCGCTGGAACCGGGCCGTAAGGATGCCGCCCACGATGAGCCCTCCCGCCCAGCCGGCGTCGATCAGCCCATAGGCGGCCGCCCCCGCGTGCAGCTCGTGGTGGATCCAGTAGGGCAGCATGGTGAAGGCGGCCATGTAGGCGAAATTCGTCAGCACGACGACGGGCATCATCCGCGTGATGCCGGGAAGGTCGCGCACGGTCGCCCATCCCGTGCGGAGACCCGAAAGGAAGCCGGCGCGTTCGCCGTGCTCGCGTTCGGCAGAGGGCGCAGGCGGCTCCCAGGTGAACGTGCGCAGCATGAGGAGAATGGCCGCGGCCGAAATCCAGAAGGACGCCATGTCGAAGCCGAACACCCAGATGACGCCGATGGCGGCGATCGCCGCGCCGCCGATCGCGGCGCCGATGGCGTTCGAGAGCTGGTAGGTCAGATTGTAGATGCCGTTGGCTCCCGCGAGATCCTGGGCCGACACGAGCCGCGGGACGACCACCATCTCGGCTGGTCCGAAGAAGGCGGCGCCGAGGCTGTTGACGGCGATCAGCGCGATGGTCACGGCGTCGAGGCTGCCCGGGATCAGGAGCGCGCACAGACCGAGCGCCACCGCGACGCCCCGCAGAAGGTCGGTCCAGAGCATCAGCCGCCCTGGATGGTGGCGATCGACGACGACCCCGCCAAAGGCGGCCAGAAGGGACGGCAGGACCATGGCGAGTCCCGCGACGGACAGCAGCTGCGGCTGGTGGAGCTGGATCTCCCATAGCGCCATGATCGAGAACACGGCGTTGCCGAACTGCGAGAAGAGCTGGCCAATCCAGAGAGACCGGAAGCCTTTGTACCGCCGGATGGTGCCCATGGTCCGCCTCCTTCGCCTGAGGTCCAGTCTACCGGGCCCCAGGCGTCGCGGCCTCGCCCGACGGTACAGGCCAGACCCTGTACCCAGGTACAGGTCGGGAGCGGCGAGTTCACGGGTCGAGGCGGCTGAGATCGCGCGGGAAGAGCGTGGCCTCGCGCAGGTTCTGCAGGCCGATCAGGCGCCCGACGAAGCGTTCGAGGCCGATCGCGAAGCCGCCGTGCGGCGGCATGCCGAAGCGGAAGGCCTGGAGGTAGCCTGCGAACGGGGCCGGGTCGAGACCGCGCTGCCCGAGCGCCGCGAGGTAGTCCTCGTAGCGGTGCAGGCGCTGGCCGCCGGTGACGAGCTCCACGCCGCGGAAGAGGAGGTCGAAACCGCGGGTGTAGCCGGGCCGCAAGGGGTCCGCGTGCGTGTAGAAGGGGCGCGCGGATGCGGGATAGCCTTCGACGAAGAGGAAGTCTGAGCCGAACTCCCGCTTGGCCCAGGCGCCAAGGGCAAGCTCGTCGGCGGGCGCAAGGTCCTCGGCATGGCCAGGTTCGCCCCGCGTCTCCGCGACAAGCCGTTGCGCGTCGGTGAAATGCAGCGTGGGGACGGGATCGGGGAGCGCAGGCATCGCGACCTCCAGCAGCGCCACCGCCCGAGACGCCTCGTCGCGCACGGCGTCGAGCATGCCCGCCATGACCGTTCGGAGCACCGCCATCACCGTGCGATGGTCGTCGATGAAGCCAAGCTCCGCGTCGAGCGACACATACTCGTTCAGGTGGCGTGGCGTGTCGTGCGGCTCCGCGCGGAACACCGGGCCGACCTCGAACACCCGCTCGAAGACGCCGACCATCATCTGCTTGTAGAACTGCGGACTCTGCGCCAGATAGGCGGTGCGGTCGAAGTAGCCGACCGGGAAGACGTTCGCTCCACCCTCGGTGGCGGCGGCCACCAGTTTCGGCGTGTGGATCTCGACGAACTCCAGGCGGCGCAGGCTCTCGCGGAAACCGTGGGCGGCCGCCGCCGCGATTTCGAACACCGCCTTGCGCCTCGGATGGCGCAGCGACAGCGGAGCATAGTCGAGCAGGGTCGGGAGCGGCAGTTCGAGCGTCGGCCGGAAGAGATCGAAAGGCGGCGGCTCCGAGGATGCGGCGAGGACCTCGACGACGGGGTCCACGAGTTCGACGCCGGGACGCCCGTCGCCGCGCGGCGCCACGCGGCCTGTCAGCGAGAGCACCGACTCGTGGCGCAGATCCGAAACGCGTTCGATTTCCTCAGGGGTCCGGACCACCACCTGAGCCGCGCCGCTGCGGTCGCGCAGGATCAGGAACGCGACGCCCCTCAGGCGGCGCACCTGACTGAGCCAGCCTTGCAGCGTGACTTCCTCCCCGAGATGCGCAGGGAGTGCGGTTGCGAGAACTCTGTGCACGGCACCACCTCCACGAATACATCACCCCCACGTCCTGTGCGGACGAGGGGGCGTCGTGGTGCCACCGCACTTCGCCGGCTTCTGGCCGGCCTCTTTGCTGCCCGTGACGTGGGCGTTACGGCACGGCCTCGAAACGTCCTTCGGCCGAGCGCTCCGGAGTGTCTTCGCAGTGTCCGGGAACCGCCATCGCAGCGTCGGCGGCTCTCTTCGTCCCGGGTTGGCCGCTACTGGTCTCCATCATCGTTTGGGTCATTATAGCATGCGCCGCGGCACCGAGCTTCGCATGTCTGCAAGCCCCGCGGGCAGCATGGCATGGGGAGGGGAAGCGCTTGCGGGATCCGCGGGAGATTGCGGCCCTGCTCTATGAACTCGCAGACCGCGTGGCGTTCGCCGGAGAGAGCCCGTTCAAGGTGCGCGCCTACCGTGAGGCGGCGCGCCGCCTGGAGATGCACGCCGTGGATCCCGGCAGCCTGGACGCGCTGGAGGCGGCACCGGGAATCGGCAAGAAGCTCGCTCAGAAGATCGTGCTCATGGCGCAGGGCGAACTGCCGCCGGGCCTCATGCGCAGGCGAGAGGACCAGCCGCCTGAGCTTTCGGCGCTCCTGCGATTGCCTGGCGTCGGCCCGAGCACCGCGCGCCATCTGTGGGCGCAGGGCATCGGCACTGTTGCGGGCCTGAGGGACCGGCTGGAGGCCGGCGAGCAGGTCGGCGGCGTGTCGCAGGGCCAGCGCCGGCAACTCCTGCGCGCGTTCGCCGAGCGCAGGCTCGGCGTCCCGCTCCCGGATCTCATGCGCGTCACCGAGGCCCTGCGCGGGGATGCTCCAGGCATCGCGCCGACGGGGCAGCTGAGGCGCCTCGATCCGACCGTGCTCCACCCGCGCTGGCTCGTCACGCGCTCCGAGGCGGAGGCTGCGCGGCGCGGCCTGCCATTGGTGCTCGAAGGTATCTGGACGATCGGGCCGGACGCCGTCCTCGCGGCCGACGAGGACGCCTTCGGTCCGGTTCTCCTGTGGCATACGGGTCCCGAGAGCTTCTTGCGGGAGGTCGGGGACGCCCTGGCCCGCCAAGGCCTGCGCCTCGCCGCCGACGGGCTCTACCGCGACGAGCGGCAAGTCCCGTGCCGGACGGAGGCGGAGCTGTTCGAAGCGGCTGGCCTAGCGTGGGTGGCGCCGCCCTTGCGCGGACTTGATCCCGCCGCCCGGAAGGAGGCGCCGACCAGGGTGCTGGGGGATCTTCACACCCACTCGACCTGGTCGGATGGACTCGAGGACATCGCGCGCATGGCCGAGGCCGCGATCGAGCGCGGTTACAGCTATCTCGCCGTCAGCGACCATTCCCAGGGCCTCAAGGTGGCGAACGGTCTGACGCCCGAGCGCTTCAGGGAGCAGCGCCGCGAGATCGAGAGACTGCGTCGGACGTTGCCGGAAGACTTTGCGTTGCTGCAGGGCTGCGAGGTGGATATCCGCGGCGACGGCTCTCTCGACCTGCCGGACGATCTCCTCGAGGAACTCGACATTGTCATCGCGTCGGTGCACAACCACTTCGACCAGGACGTCGCGTCGGCGACCGAGCGCCTCGTCAGGGCGATCCGCCATCCCCTCGTCACAGCCATCGGTCATCCTGGCGCCCGCAAGCTGGGGGAGCGCCCACCGATCGCGGCAGACTGGGAGAAGGTGTTCGCGGCGGCCCGAGACACCGGCACCGCGCTCGAACTGAGCGCCTCGCCCCGTCGACTCGACCTCGACTACCGCTGGCTCGACCGGCAGGGGCCGCAGGGCCTTCTCTTCGTCATCGACACCGACGCACACTCGGTCCACGAACTCGACTACATGCCGCTCGGCATCGCGCAGGCGCAGAAGGCGGGCGTCAAGAGCGGCCAGGTGCTGAACGCGGGGCCCGTGGCGGCATGGAAGCGACCTCTGGTCGCGCGCTAGCACCCCGTGGTGGCCCAGGTCACAGCGGAAAGGCGCGGCCAGCGCGACGATGCCTTGGGGAGGGAAGCCGGCGTGCGCCAGTTCGTGCTCTTCATCCACCTCTTCGCGGCGGTGTTCTGGATCGGCGAGATGCTGATGGTGGGATTCGTGCTGGGGCCTGCCAGCCGTGGGCTGCCGGCGCTCGAGCGCTCGACCCTCTTCCGGCTCGTGGGCAGGGCGTCCCTGCCGCTCGCCTGGACAGCGATCGGCGTGCTCGTGGTCACGGGAGTGCTGAATCTCGTACTCATGGGCATCCCGCTGCATGCCCTGCTCCTGCCGTCCTTCTACGGCACCAGCTTCGGACTTTGGCTCGGCATCAAGCTTTTGGCGGTCATCCTCATGGTGCTCATCAGCGTCGTGCACGACTTCCACGTCGGCCGGCGCGCGAACCGCGTGCGAGAGGAGATCCAGGCAGCGGGACCGGTGCCGCCAGAGGCGCTCCTGCGGGAAGCGGAGCGGTATCGCGGTCTGGCGATGCGGCTCGGCATGGCCAACATGGTTCTGGCCATCGTCGTGCTGTTGGCGGCGGCGGGACTCGTGGCGGCGGGCTAGACTGCCTAGTCCTTGCGGCGACCGCTGTAGAGGCTGAGCAGCCAGGCGAGGGTCAGCACGCCGGCAGCGCCGAGCGCGACGCCTGTCCAGCCGTGGCTTTCCCACATCAGGCCGAGCAGCGTGCCGCCTAGGCTCGAGCCGAGGTAGTAGCAGAGCAGGTACAGCGTCGAGGCATGGCCACGGCGGGTGCCGGCACGTTCCGAGACGAGGGTCGACGCGGCCGCATGGCTGCCGAAGAAGCCAAACGTGAACAGGGCGACCGCACCGAGGCGGAGAGAGAGCGGCTGCGCCAGCGAGGCCAACACGGCGAGCAGCGTCAGCGAGATCGACCACAGCAGCACGGGACTGCGGCCCAGCCGGTCTGCGAGACCGCCGAGCGCGAACGAGCTTGCGGAACCGAGCAGGTAGAAGAGATAGACGAGGCTCGCTGCGCCCAGGCCGAGATGGTAGGACGGCCCGACCAGCAGGAAGCCGAGATAGTTGTAGACGCCGACGAAGGATGCCATGAGCAGGCCGCCGATGAGGGCCAGGGGCAGAATGCCCGGGTCGGCCGCGAGCGACCAGAGGTCTCGCAGGGCGCCCAGCGGCGGCGGGCGGCGTTCGGACACGTTGCGTGACGGTGGCAGGAGGCGCTGCGTCAAGGCATTCAGGACGAGGACGAGGACGCCGAGCCCGGCGAGGGCCCAGCGCCAGTTCAGGGCCTGCGCGGCAAAGCCTACCGCCAGGCGGCCGCTCATGCCCCCGATCGAGTTTCCTGCGATATAGAGGCCCATGGCCCCGCCAAGCGCCTGCGGCCGCACTTCCTCGCCCAGGTAGGTCATGGCCGTGGCCGGGACCCCGGCGAGCGTCAGCCCTTGCAGGAAGCGCCACACGGCCAGCAGGGCGAAGTTTGGCGCGAACGCGATCGCGGGCGCCAGAACGCTTGACGCCCAGAGCGCTGCCAGGATCGCGGGGCGCCGGCCATAGCGGTCCGAGATCAGGCTCCAGAGCGGCAGGCCCAGGGTAAGGCCGGCGGTCGCGAGGGAGACGCTGAGACTCGCTGCCGTCGGGCCTAGCCGGAAGGTCCCGGCGAGCGACGGCAGGAGCGGCTGCGTGCTATAGAGGAGCGCGAAGGTGACGAGCGCCGTCAGGAAGAGGGCCAGGCTCGCGGCCCGGTATCCGGGATCTCCGGGTCCCAGCCCGGCGTCGGCGGCCTTGGACATACCACAAGCATAGCCAATCCGTGCTGGCGAAGGGCAAGGAGATGGATCCGAACGCGCGAAGAGCGCGGCCCTGGGCCCGTGCGACGGACAATGGGCGACGACGCACTTCCTGCGTGCTCGGTGCAGGAAGGAGTGTCGCGGGCTTCGCCGTCTATGTGGGATGCGCGGGCCTGGATCGGCTGCCGGCTGGCGACGAGGCTGCGGTGGACTACGGAGTGCCCTGCGGGAAGAACATGCGGTTCATGGCCGGCAGGTCATGGTAGGCCAGCACGAAGATACCGATCAGGTCCAGAATCCCCAAAGGAGAGCACTGTCCGCCATATGCGCACGCACGTCCGCCTCCTTTATCCGGTCTGCCGCTGAACCGTTGCCAGGTGCACCCATATTACGCGATCGGCAAGCGATCTTGGGTGCGGGCGGTTCGCGGAAAACGATCTGGCGCGGGTGCCAGTTGTCCGCAGGTGTAGGAGCGCGGGGGCGTGCGCATCCCTAAGCCGAGGAGGCGGTTTGCGCATGTCCGAGCATCCGATCCAGGGACTCATGACGACCGCGATGCAGAGCATCAAGGACATGATCGACGTCAACACCGTGATCGGGGACGCGGTCGAGACGCAGAGCGGCGGCGTGATCATCCCCGTGTCGCGCGTCAGCTTCGGCTTTGCCGCCGGCGGCGGTCAATACGGCGGTCCTGGCCCCGAGAAGCACACGGCCGGTGGCGACGAAGAGCGTCTGCCGTTCGGCGGCGGTTCGGGCGCGGGCGTGTCGGTGCAGCCGGTGGGTTTTCTCGTGCTGCACAAGGACGAGGTCCACCTCGTGCCGGTCGACCAGAACGCCGTGTTGGACAGGGTGCTGGACGAGGCCCCGGAACTCCTGCAGGAGATCGGCAGCTGGATCAGGCCAGGCAGCCAGCACGACCACGCCCTGGGCGACAGCGAGCGGGACATGAACGGTGGATCCGCTTATTGACGGCAACGTGGACTCCGCTGCCGCGACGTTGCGCGCCTGGCCCCGGTTGGAACCCATCTGGCGCCGGGCGCGCGTCGTTCGCTACCCTCATCAGCTGAAGGCCGCGGGCGAGATCGTGAACCGGCTCGAGGGTTCGGCGCTGCTGGCCGACGAGGTGGGACTCGGCAAGACCATCGAGGCCGGCCTCGTCCTCGAGGAGCTCAGGGCCCGCGGCGAGGTGCGGCTGGCCCTGATCCTCTGTCCGGCTGGCCTGATGAGCCAGTGGCGAGAGGAACTGCGCACCAAGTTTGCCCGGCAGGTGGCCCTGCAGCCGCGTGTCCCGCCAACCAGCGGTATCGTGCTGGCCTCCCTCGACTGGGCCAAGCGCCCGCCTCAGGCCAAGGCCTATCAGGCCCGGCAGTGGGACCTCGTGATCGTCGACGAGGCGCACCACCTGAAGTCCCAGCGGAGCCAGAACCACCGGTTCGTCGCGGGGCTGCCGCGCCGCCGGATGCTGCTGATCACGGCGACACCCATCCAGAACGAACTTGCCGAGCTCTACCACCTTGTCGCGTTGGTCAAGCCAGCCGTGTTCGGCTCATACATGCAGTTCTACCGGCGCTTCCTGCTGGCGCCGAGACGTCCGCGCAACGTCGACGAACTGAGGCAGGAACTGTCGGGCGTGATGGTCCGGAGGACGCGGCAGGAGGCCAACATCGCCTTGCCGGAGCGCAAGGTCGAGTTGCTCAAGGTCGACCTGACCCCACCGGAGCGTGAACTCTACGAACGGGCCACGCGTCTGCTGGTCCAGGCCTATCGCGAGAGAAGGGCCCAGCAGGAGACCATCCTGCCGCTCGTACTGATCCAGCGGGAACTCTGCTCCTCGAGCTTCGCCCTCGCCGACACCCTGGAGCGCATGGGCCCCTCCTGGTTCGGCCCCGAGGCGAGAGACCTCTTGCGCTGCGCGCAGGAGATCAGGCAGAACCAGAAGGCCGAGGCGGCAAGAGCGCTTCTCTGCGGCATGCGCGAGAGCGCGCTCGTGTTTACGGAGTATCGGGCCACGCAGATGTATCTCGGCCGTCAACTCGAGGAAGCCGGCCTCGAGGTCCACTACCTGCACGGCGGGCAGGCCCAGAGTCAGCGCGGGATGGAGATCGACGCCTTCCGCAGGCGCGGCGGTGTGCTCGTGGCCACCGAGGCGGGGGGCCAGGGGCTCAACCTGCAGACGGCGTCGGTGGTGGTGAACTACGACCTGCCGTGGAACCCCATGCGCGTCGAGCAGCGCATCGGCCGGGTGCACCGCCTCGGCCAGACGCGGGAGGTGCGCATCCTGAACCTCTGCGCCCGCGACACGGTGGAGGAGCACGTGCTGAGCCTCTTGCACGAGAAGATCGACATGTTCCGGCGGGTGATCGGCGATCTCGACGTGATCCTGCGGCACCTCGAACATGAGAAGCCGCTCGAGAGCCAACTGCTTGAAATCTTCCTGACGGAGAGCGGACAGAGCATCGAAAGCCGCATGGACGAACTGGCGCGCAAGGTGCGCAGGGGCTCCGTGCAGGAAGTTGCGGGTCGTAGCGTGTAATTCCCGGTCGACGGAACAGCCTTGGCGGAGGTGGCTGTCACGGAGCAGGTGCATTCGGTCGAGGAACTGCGGCGAGCCGCTGCGGCGACGGAGAAGGACCTGGCGATCATCCTGACGCGCGGCTTCCTGCACCCGGGGCACCGCCATCTCGTATCTGAGGCCGCAGAGGCCGGTTACACGTCCATCGTCGGGGTGTTCCTGCACCCCTGCCAGTTTGCGCCGGGCGACAGCCCCTCGCTCTACCCTCGCGACACGGCCGGGGATCTCGAGCGGGCCGCCGAGTATGGGGCGGACATCTACTGGCAGGTGGGGGAGAGCGACGTCTATCCACCCGGCTTCGCGACCGAGATCCGCCTCCCTGCCATCGAACGGACCCTCTCAGGTGTCGTCCATCCCGAAGTTCTGCGCTCCCAGATCACCTTGACCTTCCGGGTCCTGGCCCTGGCGAGGGCGAGCGCCATCTACTTCGGTGAACTCGACTGGTACAAGGCTCGATGCGTCGAGCGATCGCTCGAGGACCTGGCGCAACCGTGCAGCGTCCGGATCGTCGAAACCGCCCGCGACGAGCAGGGGCTCGCATACTCCGCGCTGAACGCCAAGCTGATGCCGGAAGAGCTCCGCAACGCTTCGCGCATCTACGCCTGCCTCCGCGAAGCGCGCAGCCTGTTCCGGGACCACGGCGAGGACGAGGTGACACGCCTCCTCGGCCGGACGTCCGCGGCTTTGACGCGCATTCCGGGGTTCCGCCTGCAGTACGTCCATCTGCTCGACCCGCTGTCGCTGGCCGAACGCCAGCGCGCGCGGACGGGAGACCTCCTGATGATCGGCGGCTTTTTCGGCCGGACGCGCATCGCCGACGCCGTCAGACTGCCCTAGGCCGCGCACCACCAACATTCCCTCCGCATAGGCTGGCCACGGGCCCGGCTGCGGAGGGAATTCCGTTGGACGACTACTTTCTCGAGCGTAGCGCCGAGCGCGACGCCGCCCGCCACGAGGAACGGCTGCGCCAGGCGCTCAGCGGCTACCTGCGCGACCTGGTGGCCGAGGAGGCCATCGTCGGCGGAGACGAGCACAACCTGCGCGTCACGTATCCCGTCCTGCGGGAACGCAGGCTGCGCTTTGCGGATGCCGGGCGCGGCATTCTGATCGAGGGACCGGGGAGCGGCAATGGAGCCGGCGACGCGCCCGGCGAGAATGTGCTGGATTGGCTCCGCGAAGAGATCGCGCAGGTTCTGGACAGACGGTGGAAACTGCCGGAGATCGCACCGCCGGGCGGCAGAGGCGTTCAGCGAAACGACGCCGAGAGCCTGGCGCGCGTCGGTCGCTGGGCGTCTTTGGCCCGGCGTGAGAGCATGCGGCTGGCGCTGATCCGGTCCAGGGCGACCGGACGGCCACTC
>JAJZIE010000186.1 GCA_021810725.1 Bacillota bacterium
CATCTGATGGTGGAGAGGCCACAGGACCTCCTCGCGCGCTATGCCGAGGCGGGCGCCGGACGGCTGATCGTGCATGCCGAAGCGACCGCGCACCTGCACCGGCTGGTCGCCGAACTGCGCGGCCTGGGCGTGGAGGCCGGCGTCGCGCTGAACCCCGGATCCCCGCTCGCGCTCGTCGAGGAGGTCGCGGGGGAGATCGATCTCCTGCTGCTGATGACGGTCGACCCCGGATTCGGCGGCCAGGCCTTCCTGACGGGACAGCTCGCGAAGATCCGCGAGGCGAAGCGCCGCTTTCCGCACCTCCTGATCGAGGTCGACGGCGGCGTCCACCTGGAGAACGCGCGCACGGTCGCCGAAGCCGGCGCCGACATCCTCGTCACCGGTTCGAGCGTCTTCGCGAAGGATGCGGACCCTGCGCAGCGCATCAAGCAGCTGCAGCAGGCGACGAGGTAGTCACATCGCGCCGCTTCGCCCGATAGACTAATACCGGGGGTGGAATGCGGTGCGGGTGCATGTCGTCCGGGTGCCGAAGTTCGTCGGGGCGCTGCTTCTCGGCCTGATCTCCCTGTTCGGTGGGCGCGGTGCACGGCAAGTGCAGCCGATGGACAGCGAAGAACCCTAGAACGCGGCCGGGCGGTGCCTCCCGTGAAGGGATGCACCGCCCGGCCGGGAACCCGATCCCGTACTAGAGCGCCCGCTGCACCTTACCCGAACGCAGGCAGCGCGTGCAAACGTTCATCCGCTGCACCCGGCCGTCGACGACGGCACGCACCGTCTGGATGTTCGGCATCCACGTGCGCGACGTCTTGATGTTCGAGTGCGATACGAGGTTGCCGTGCGCGACGCCCTTGCCACACACGGAGCAGGTCTTGGCCAAGTTGAAAGCCCTCCCAATACTCAACGAAAGGTACAAACGACATATAGGATAGCATGCGGCACCGTGCGGCGCAACCGCGCGCGGGGGCTTTGTTGGTGCTCTACGATTCCGTCCGGGGCAACTGCTCAGCGATTATGTCCGCATGAGGAAGGACATGGTCGTGGACATGCCGCACGTGCTCGACGCGAAACAGCTGGCAGAGCGTCTGGGGGCTTCTGAGCGCCAGTCGGCCCAATGTATACCTGTGTCATGGGCGAACTGCAGATGTTGCGCGCTAAGTTCCACGCACCCGTGGCCACCTGAGATTGGATTTCGGCGTGGTCTACGGCTGTGTCAACCATGGGGTCAGACAACAGAGTATGAATGTAATGGTAACGGAACAAACGTGACCAGATTGCGCGCCAGCCATGCTGGGCGCGTGGACATAGGTGTATGCTGGTCGCGGACCGGCATGGCTCGCGGGGGGAGACAGCGTGCGCCTACTCGATGCGACCGGGGATCCGAGGCTCTGGCAACTCTCGCCGACCCTGGCGGAGACGGTGGCCGTCGCGGTGGCGAGCGGCCGCGCGCCTGAAACCTTCGGGTTGCGCATGAACAGCCCCTACGTTCTGCTTGGGCCGCAGGATATGCGGCTGCCGCATCCGGAGCGCGGCGTCGCCTGGCTGGAGGCGCAGGGCCTGCCGGTGTATGTGCGTATCGGCGGCGGCTCGGCCGTCCTGCTCGACGAGAATTGCCTCAGCTTCTTCTGCGCGGTGCCGTGTCGCGACATCTCGCGCCTTGATCGGAACTTCCGCGAACTCACGCGCCCGGTGCGGCGGGCGCTCGCGAGCCTTGGCACGCCCGTCCGGTTCGGGCGGGCGCAGGGTTCCTACTGCGAAGGCCCGCAGGATCTGGTCACGGGGAGCGGGCGCAAGCTCCTTGGTGTGGCTCAGGCCTTGCGCCAGGGCTATGCGCTCGTCTCCGGCATGCTGCTCCTGGGTCAGGACCCTGCGCGCACGACCGCCCTGCTGCAGGAGTTCTACCGCCGTTCCGGCAGCGACCGCGTCTTGAGGCCCGAGGCCGTGACGTCGCTGAATTTGGAAGCCGGGCGGGAGATCCCCCTTGCGGAGGTCAGGGGAGCAATTCTGCGCGAGGCGGCCGCGCTTGGCTGGGGCCCCGACCCCTCGCCGTTGAGCGCCTGGGAGGACGACCTCGGCCAGCAGATGCTCGGCAGGCGGCGCTATCCCGCGCAGGCTCTTGCGCAGCCGCCGCTCATTCGTTCACTATAGGATTTGGCAACTGCATATTGCAGGGTTGCGGGTGCCCTCCCACGGGAGGGCGAAGAGGGAATCAGGTGAGATGCCTGAGCGGTCCCGCCACTGTATGCGGCCGATGAGCGCCATAGAGCCACTGTCGAAAGACGGGAAGGCGGCGCGAGGACACCGCGAGCCAGGAGACCTGCCCGCGCCATGCCGGCGATCCTCCGGAGAAGAGGCCACGCCGGAAGGCGGCGCAGCGCTGCCTTCTTGGGGGCCGCCCGGAGCAATCCGGGCGTTTCGCATTTCCCGGGAAAGGGAGTGTCCCAATGCGCCACCTTGTCGGTCTCCTGACGCTCACGTGCGCCGGTGCCCTGCTGGCAGCCGGTTGTGGCCAAGCCCCAGCGGCCACGGGCCCGATCCACCTCACCGACGACATGGGCAGGCAGCTCACGCTCAAGGCCCCTGTCACCCGCATCGTCTCCCTCGGCCCCTCGAACACCCAGATCCTCCTGGCGCTCGGGCTGCGCAAGGACATCGTGGGCATCGACGACGAGAGCATCCAATACGATCCCGAGCCGTACAGCCGCGAGGCCAAGGGCCTGACGGTCGTAGGCGACTCGTACACGGGTCTCAACGTCGAGAAGATCGCCGCGCTGCATCCGCAGCTCGTCCTGGCCATGCAGGGCGTCAAGAACATCTCCGAGGTCGAGGCACTCCACCTGAAGGTCGCGACGCTCGACCCGGGCAGCGTTCAGGGCATCTATAAGGACATCGCGTTTGTCGGCAGGGCCACGGGCCGGTCGGGCAAGGCGGCGGCACTCGTCGCGTCGATGAAGTCCCGTCTCCAGGCGATCGCGAAGGCTGTGCGAAAGCTCAGCCAACCCAAGGTTTTCGTCGAACTCGATCCGACGCAGTATTACACCGCCGGTCCCGGCAGCTTCCTCGACGGGCTCATCAAGATGGCGGGAGGCGCCAACATCGCGGACAAGGTGACCACCCAGCAGTACCCGGCCCTCTCCAGCGAGACCATCATCGCGCAGGATCCGCAGGTGATCGTTTTGCTCGACACGCCGTCGGCGAGCGCCAAGACGGTCGCGGCGAGGCCCGGCTGGTCCGAGATCTCGGCGGTGCGCCACGGGCGCGTCGTGCAGAATATCGATCCGAACCTGCTGGCGGATCCCGCTCCCGCCCTCGTGCAAGGCGTCAAGGAACTCGCGCAGGACCTCCACCCGGGGCACCGCATTCCATGACCGCACGGCTTACGGGCACGCGCCCGCGCGGCATCCTTCTTCTCGGCCTGCTGGCCCTGGAGATGCTGGCGGCCGTGCTCGTGGGCCCGACGGCCATCGCACCCGGCACCGTGCTGCACGGCCTTGCGCACCCCGAGTCCACCAGCGTCGTGGCGGCGATCGTCTGGCAGGTGCGCTTGCCGCGGATCATCGGCGCGGCACTCGTTGGGGCGGCGCTCGGCCTCTCGGGGACGATCCTGCAGGCGCTCCTGCGGAACCCTTTGGCGGACCCCTATCTGATCGGCACGTCCGCCGGGGCGGGACTCGGGGCGACAGTGGTGGAGATCTGGCTGCCGCAGTTCGGTCTCATGCCCGTCGGGGCTTTCGCGGGCGCTGCGCTCGCGGTGCTGGCCGCGTCCTCCGCCTCGCGCATGCGCGGCGCGGGCAGCGTCACCATCGTGCTGGTCGGCTACGCGCTCTCCGTGGTTCTGGGCGCCGTAAGTTCGCTTCTCCTGGCCTTCGACCATACGGCGCTCCTCTCCGTGTACTTCTGGTTCCTCGGTGGCCTGGGCGGCGTGACGTGGGGCCAGATCCTGACCCTCGCCCTGGTGCTCGCCGTCGGTCTTGGGCTCGGCATCTACCATCGCCGAGAGCTCGACGCGCTGGCCATGGGCGAGTCCCAGGCGTATTACCTGGGGGTCGACGTGCAGCGCACGCGCATCGTGCTGCTCCTGCTGGCCGGGCTCACCACCGCGGTCGCCGTGGCGGCATCCGGCCTCATAGGTTTCGTCGGCCTCGTCGCGCCGCACGTCGCGCGCAGGCTGTTCGGCGCCGCCCATGACCGCTCGCTGCTCGCGAGCGCCGCGGGAGGGGCGGGCTTCCTCGTGCTCGCCGACACCGTGGCCCGATCCATGCCGTTCGGCGAGGTGCCGGTCGGCATCATCACCGCCCTGATCGGCGGTCCGTTCTTCATCTGGCTGATCCTGCGTACGGACAGGCGGCACAGCCCATGACCATCGAGGCAAGGCACGTGCGCTTCGCCTATGGGCAGCGGACCGTGCTCGACGGCGTGAGCCTTGGCGTCACGGGGCCGGGGCTCATGGCGCTCTGTGGCCCGAACGGCGCGGGCAAGAGTACGCTTCTGCATGTACTCGCCGGCAGGCTGCGGCCCCAGGCGGGCAGCGTCACGCTCGACGGGTCTCCGATCGGCGACCTTAGGCCCGGCCAGCGCGCGCGTCGCGTCGCGGTCGTACCGCAGGCCGTGGGCCAGGCCTTCGACCTGACGGTGGAGGACCTCGTTACGCTCGGCCGGCTGCACCGGTTGAGCGTGCGGGATCGCCTGCTGCTCCGGTCGCTGTCGCCGGAGGACGAGGAGGCGGTCTCGGCGGCGCTGCAGGCGGTCGACATCGAAAGCCTGCGCCAAAGGCGCCTTTCTCAGCTCTCGGGCGGCGAGCAGGCCCGCGCCATGATCGCTACGGCACTGGCCCAGCAGGCGGACCACCTGCTGCTCGATGAGCCGACGGCGCATCTCGACCCCGCCTTCCGGCGGGAAATTCTCGAGATTCTCGCCTCGCTTGCCCTCAGCGGCCGGACCGTGCTGATCGTACTCCACGACCTGATGCTCGCGGGACTCTACGCCGACCAGGTCGCCTTGCTGGCGGGGGGCCGTCTGGAGGCGGCCGGACCGGCGGCGGACGTCCTGACGGAAGAGAACCTCACCGCGGTGTTCCGCACACCGCTGCGGGTGGAACGACACCCCGCGAGCGGACGTCCCCTGGTCTTGCCCGGATGACGGCGCGGTCGGGCTGCCTCGACGCGCCAGAGGGACATCCCGCCCGCTGGTGATTGAACTGGCGGAGGGACAATTTCGGCGTTGACAGGTGGCTCCGGGCGGCGTAGGATGGGCCCAATAGCGCAGAGCG
>JAJZIE010000187.1 GCA_021810725.1 Bacillota bacterium
GTTGCACTTCTTCTTCCCGGCATCGGTCATGCGGCTCGTCGAGGTGATCGGCGGCGACGCGACCGACGACGAGACGGTCGATTCCGGCGTGGAGTTCGTGGAGGGCATCCGCCGCATCCCGGTGCGCGTCAAGGAGTGCCCGGGCTTCCTCGTGAACCGCGTCCTGATGGCGGGCCTCGCCGAGGTGTTCCGCGCCGAGCGCGACCTCGGCCTCGAGCCGGCGCGGATCGACGCCGCGGTGGCGGCGTCCGGACTGGCGCCGATGGGTCCCTACGCGCTGGCGGACGCCCTTGGCCTCGACATCGCGCAAGAGGTCTCGGAGACGCTGAAGGCCGCCTACGGCGACCGCTTCGACCTTGGCGACCGCATCGCCGCCCTGATCGCGGAAGGCAAGCGCGGCGCGAAGACAGGTCAGGGCTTCTACACCTACACGGGCTGAGGAGGCCGGAAGATGGCTGACGACAAGGAACTGGAACTCCTGGACCGCTTCCGCTACGCCGTGCTGCTCGAGGCGGTGCGCTGTCTCGACGAGGGCATCTCTAGCGCCAGGGAGATCGACATCGCGATGCGTGCCGGCGCGGGGCTGCCCGAAGGGCCGCTTGCGGCGGCCGACAAGACGGGTCTCGACGTGGTGCTCGGGCGCCTCGAGGAGCTCGAGAGCCGCTGGGGCGAGCGCTTCGCGCCGCCGAGGCGCCTGCGCGAACTGGTCCAGGCGGGCCGGACCGGCGTCCAGGCGGGGAGGGGCTTCCTTGAGTACTGAGCTCGTGCGCGTGACGCGCGAGGGACTCGTCGCGACGGTGCAGCTCAGCCACCCGCCCGTCAACGCGATCTCGCAGGACGTGCTCGACGGGCTTCTCGAGACGTTCAGGGCCCTGCAGCAGGACGAGGATGTGCGGGTCGTCGTGCTGACGGGCGAAGGCGCCTTCTTCTCCGCCGGTGCGGACCTCGCGTCGGCCGCGCAGACCGGCCCCCTCGCCCTGATGCGGCGCGGGCGCGAGGTCTACCGGGAGCTCTCGGGCTTCCCCAAGCCCGTGATCGCCTCGGTGAACGGACTCTGCGTCGGTGGCGGCCTCGAGCTCGCGCTCTTGGCGGACCTGCGCATCTGCGCCAAGACGGCCCGGTTCGGGCAGCCGGAGATCAACCTCGGCATCATCCCGGGCTGGGGTGGCACCCAGCGCCTGCCGGCGGCGATCGGCCAGCAGCGCGCGGCGGAACTGATTCTGAGCGGCCGCCTGATGCGGGCTGAGGAGGCGGAGGCGGCCGGTCTCGTGCTGAAGAGCTATCCCGACGACGAACTCCGCGACCAGGCGCGCAACCTGGCGCGGCGTCTGGCGGAGAAGCCGCCTCTCGCGCTGGCGGCGGCGAAGGCCGCCCTGCGCGCCTGGGCAGACGAGGGGGCCGCAACCGGCCACCTCAGCGAGGGCGACGCGATGGAGCGCCTGACCCAGACGCAGGACGCCGCCGAAGGCGTCATGGCGTTCCTGCAGAAGCGCAAGCCCCAGTTCACCGGGCGCTGAGCGGAATTCTCGCGGGGCGGGGCCTATGCCTCGCCCCGCTTCGCGTCAGCGGCCGTGCGCGGAAGGTGCCGGGGCAGGCCTTGGCTGCGGATAGTGGACGTGCCAGAACAGGTAGCGCGTCGTACGGTCCCAGCCGAGGTCCCAGGGAACGTGATAGCGGTCGCTCGTGTGGGTGTCGACGAGGGGAACCCCGCGCTCGTCGAACCCGACCACCAGGCCGGAGTGTACAGCCGTTCCGCGTTCGATGTAGGTGATGAGGTCCCCCAGTTGCAGGTCCCGGGCGGCGCCTTGGGGGTGACGGAGCGTCGGCCGCGTCACGTCGGCGTAGCGTCCGCCTGCGAAAATGTCGGCCCGCCCCGACCCATCGAGGTAGTCCCTGAGCCCCTCGGCGTTCGACCAGGCCCGACTGCCCTCGCCGCGCCTCTCGTCGTAGTTCCAGCTCGGGGACTCGCGCAGCCCGCCCGCCTTGAGCGCCTGAGAGACGAAGTTCGTGCAGTCGCCGCCCTCGCCGTTGTAGTTGTTGTAGTGGCTGTTGTAGAGCCCGCCGTTGCCGCAGCCAGGGGCGGCGCCGCAGTAGCGGTCGGCGTAGGCCGCCGCGTCCCGGCCCCCGGCATCGCCGACCTTCGTCGGCGCCGGGCCGCGGACCGCCACCCCGCTCTCGGGCGTCGCCGGCTGGGGGATGCGTGTGTCCTGATCCAGGGGGTCGGTGAAGTAGTCGGCCTGAATGTACCAGCGGCCGCCTTCGCGACGGAGGAAGTAGTCGTGGCGGACGCCGAGCCCGAAGCCGTGCTCGACGGTCTCGCCGGCGTAACGGTACGTGTAGGCCTCCGACACGACGGCGAAAACCTGGACGCGATCCCTGGTGCGGAAGGTGATGTGCGGCGTGCGCAGAGAGACCTCGACCGACGTTACCTCGAGCCCTCTGGCGGCGGCCCAGGCGCGCAGGAATCTGCGCCGCTCCTTCGCTTCGCCGAGGGCCTCCCGGGATGTTTTGCCGGGCAGGAAAACGTCCTGAAGGCGCTTCTGCTCTCCGCTCAGGATCGCCTGGTCCTCCTGGCGCACAAGCGAACTGAGCGCCGACTTGACGGCCCGCTCCTCGGGCGTCAGGGGCGAGAACGCGGCCTGCGCGCGACCGAGGGGTGCCGCAAGGCCAGCGACGAGCGCGGCCAGCACGAGTATGCGTTGCATCATGGCCGATAGCTTGGCGCCGCGGTCTGCGCGCCACCCTGGCAATTGGGCCTAGCGCTGCCTGCGGCGCCAAGGCGACGGACGATCCCCGAAGCCAGATGGGACGTCACGGCACGGGTGCCCAGCGGCCCGGGCTGTGCGCCGGCAGGGCCCCGAGCGCCGCCGAGTATCCGACCGGCGCGGCGGAGGATGGATTCGAGCAGCGAAGGCGGATAGTCGATGCGCCAGAGGCGGTAGCGCGCGTCCTGACCCCAGCCGAGGTCCCAGGGCGTGTGGTAGCGGTCGTTGTAGTGGGCGTCGACGAGCGGCAGGCCGTGGGCGTCGAAGCCGGTGACGACGCCCGTATGCACGACGTCTCCGTGCTGGACGTAGGAGACGAGGTCGCCCAGGCGCAAGGCCCGGTCCGCACCGTTCGGGTGCGCAGCGGTCGGGGCGACGATCGCCTGGTAGTCGCCGCCCGCGAGCCGGTGGGCCCACGGAGCCCAGGCGAGGTGATCCGCGAGACCCTGCGCGTTCGACCACGCCCGGCTGCCCTCGGCGGTGGCGCGGTCGTAGAACCAGCTGCCGTCCTCCTTCAGCCCGCCCGCCTTGAGGACCTGCGAGATGAAGTTCGTGCAGTCGCCACCGTCCCCGTTCAGGTTCGCGTAGCGCGGGTTGGCGAAGCCATCGTTGCCGCAGCCGGGTGCGGCGCCGCAATAGCGGTCCGCGTAGGCGGCGGCGCGCTTTCCGCCGGCGGTCGACGCGGGCGCGACGGAACGGCGGGACTTGCCGGGCGCGGGCCGGGGCGGGGCGCCGCGATCGCGCGCCGGCGCGGTGAAGTCGTCGCTCAGGATCTGCAGGCGGTCCACCGAATACCGCAGCGTGTAGTAATGGCGCACGCCGAGGCCGAAGGCCTGCTCGCGCGCCTCGCCGAGGTAGCGGTAGCGGAAGCTTTCCGAGACGACCGCCGTCACGCTCACGCGGTCATCGGTCGCGAAGGCGATGCGCGGCGTGCGCAAGGTGAGGTCCGAGAGGCGCAGGGTGGCCCCGCGCGCCTCGGCCCAGGCCATGAAGAGGCCGAGGCGTTCCCGCATGCGGACCGCCGCGTCCGACTTCGCCCCGCCCGGACCGAACGCGGCGAGGAAGCGCTGCTCCTTGCCGCCCAGCAGCGCCTGCTCCTCCTGGCGCACGAGCGCGGTCAGGGCAACCTTCAGGCGCTGCTCCTCAGGCGTGAGTGGCGTCAAGGGCGCCGCGGCGGATGGCCCGGGCAGGAAGGCGAGGGTCAGGAGGAGTGTGGGGAGGAGGGCCGCTCGTCGCATCATGCCAAGTAGCGTGGCGAGGTACGAGCGTCACGACGCTGGGAAATGGCGTCAGCGCTGGATGGCCCGAGCAAACGCCGGCCGCCCGCCGATGAGCCGGCGGGCGGCCGCGCCCAGCTGGGCTCAGAAGTGCAGGGCGGCGCCCAGCACGCCGACGAGGCCGACGAGCCAGCAGTAGTAGGCGAAGGGCCGCAGCGCGTCGCCCTGGCGCTGGCGGAAGTAGCGCGTCAGGAACGCGACCGAGAAATAGGCCACGATGGCGGCGATCGCCCCACCCAGCACGGCGAGCGGCAGCATGCCCGGGGCGATGCTGCTCGCGGTCAGCTTGGGCACTTCGAGCACGCCGGCGCCCAGGATGACCGGGAAGGCGAGCAGGAAGGCGTAGCGCGCCGCCTCGGACGTCTTGAGGCCGTAGGCGAGGCCGGCGATCATGCTGGCGCCGTCGCGCGAGATGCCCGGAATGAGCGCGGCGGACTCCGCGAGCCCTACGACGATCGCTTCGCGCCAGCCGATGTCCTTGAGCGTCTTCTGGCCGCCGCGGCGGCTGCGCCCGCCGAAGTAGAGGGCGACGCCGTTCACGACCAGCATGACCGACGCCAGCAGGAGAGAGCCGAACAGCGACTTGAAGAAGCTTTCGAGGAAGAAACCGAGGAAGATCGCGGGGATCGTGCCGACAAGCAGGAGGTCGAAGAGGTGGCGGTTGGCCTCGACATCGTCGCCGCGGCCGAAGATGCCGCGCACCACGTCGATCCAGTCCCGCCAGAAGAAGATCAGCAGAGCTACGGCGGTGCCGAGGTGCAGGACGACCACGAACGGCAGGAAGGCGGGGCCGGTCTGGTTCAGATGCCAGCCGAGGAGCCTCGGAATGATCACGTTGTGTCCGACGGAGCTGATCGGGAAAAGTTCCGTCAAGCCCTGGATCACCGCGAGGACGATGACCTCGATCGTATGCAGGTGAAATCCTCCCCCAAGTGCGCGCCGAGCTTTTGCCAGTCGTGCAGTTTCGCGTGTCATCCGAGGCGGTCCTGCCCGATGCGGCGCCTTCAGGCAACCTTAACGCAAACGTAACAGCCGCTCTCATTGCGCCCGCAACTAGCGTTGGCCAAACGCCCGCAGCATAGCCTGCAGGCCGTATACTAGGGCATATGGACAACTACGCTGACCCGAGGCCGACACCGCTCAACGCCGCGCAGCAGGAGGCCGTGGCGCACGGCGAGGGGCCGCTTCTGATCCTGGCCGGCGCAGGATCCGGCAAGAC